>CAZQLB010000005.1:8003-21435 GCA_964593915.1 uncultured Pseudobdellovibrionaceae bacterium | reverse complement strand
ACATCGGATAGGATGTACCCGATCCGCTTTCATATTCAAAATCAATGAGCATCGTTCCGCTGGCTTCTGACATAAAGTTATATGCCCCAACAGAAGGTGCATTTACAGTAGATGTGATAATGGTCGGCGTTGCGACCGATCCAAATTCAAGCTGCGCCCCATACACGTAATAATCGCCCGCTGTCGTATCGACTGGATTTATTACAACAACAACGTTTGCTGCCGGGCTTGCTCCAAATGTGCCCGTCACGCTGTATTTTGTCCATGTTGCTGTCGGGGTTACCGCTTGTGTTACCAATGTAGATACACTATCTTTAATTTGAAGATTTATATTCCCCGTTTTCGTTCCGGTTTTCAGCCATACAGAAAATGTAAATGCCTGGTTTGCATGTGATGTTGTTGTATATGTTTGTAACACATATGAATCAACGGCTGCGCTATCGGTAATAAGACAAGCAAGAGCCGTCCCATAGGGATCTGTCTGCGCGTCTGTTACGCTGCATCCATTTTTAAACCATGCCGCATTTGTCATGGCAGATGTCCGTATCAGCAAATTGGATGATGCGTTTGGAATGATATCCGCCGCACGTGTGACAGCCGCCGTTGTTGTGGGGATATACGATGTTGGAGCGGCCCCTAATTCGTGCTGCATGCCATAGACGTAAAAGCTGTTCGTCCCTGTAAATGCCGCAAGACGGGATGAAGCGGCTGCCGGAATACTGGCAACAACACAGGCTGTGCCGCCCCCGCCAGAAATCGCCTGAAATACCCCCCATAGTCGATACCATCCGCTGGCATATGTGTCTATACCCGATGCGATAACAGCAGACCCAACAAATGTCTTTGTCGCACTGGATAGATCGTAGTTGATATAGAAATTTAAATCCGCTGCTGCCGATGTCGCGGCAAGCTGAACATACTGTGATCCGCTCACGTATTTCACAAAAGCGGATACGCAATAATACTGCCCAACAATAACCGTTGGTGCAGAGGCATTACCAACATAATGGTTGTTACTCGTTCCATCCGTTGCCGCCAGTGCAGCTGAACTTGCCACGCCATCCGGCCCCGTTGTCGCACTATAGGTCATTGTCATCGATGATGGCGTATATGTAGAATTCTGCGCATTATTTGTAGACGATGTTTCAATAAGCGGCGATGCGCTGGCCGATGGGAACGGCGATGCATACTGATAACGCGGCTCGTCAACCAAGGCCGTTGTCAAAACGCCATCATAACTGCGATACGTTGCTGTTGATGCCCGCGTTAAATAGGGTGCAATACTGGTTTTAAAAGTATCCGCCGATCTTGATACAGTCGTTGCGGATGTGGGGATAAACGAGCTCATAAACGTCCCCAGTTCAAACTGGAATCCCCATACTTCATACGCTGCATTATTTTGCCGGGTTGTTGCAGCGTCTGCGGTGGCAGAGGCGATTGTCGCATAAACAGCCGTAGCCGTAGATAAAATACCGCTGATTGAAACGCGATAAAATCCGTTTGGATAGGCCGTAATCCGCGCCGCCGCATTTGTTGCAGGCGCAGATGCCTGTACAGTTCCAAGCGCCCCCGTTTGAAGGTTCACCCAAACACGCACCTGATTAACGCTGTTTGTCTGTTCGTAAAAGAAAAGACGCACCCATGGGTGATTATTGTATTTTAAAAATACAGAATGTGTATAGGTTGATCCAGATGTAATGTTAATCGCTTGATTTAAAAGGGCCGTTCCAGCCGTTCCTTCTGTGATCAGGTTTGATGTTGTGGTCCCATCCGGCGCTGTTCCATAGGTTGGATTAACCGTAATATCCGTTCGGCCCCATCCCGTTCCTGATGTATCACGGTTATAAATGGCCAGGTTCTGGGCCGACGTTTCATGCATTGCGCCCTTAAACGCCAGCGTTGCGGGGTCATATGCCCGGCGCTGTTCGTTAATGGCCGCTGTTTTTAAAAGTCCGTCTGACCCGACGTATGTCGCCGTAGATCCCCGCGAATACGTCATGATATCCGTCATGGAACGCGCAGCCCCATTACTCGCATAACGATTGTTCCGAAAATCCAAGGCAAGCGTTGGCGCTATCCCATCGGCTGTATATCCAGACGATTGAAACCACGGCAACCCAGATGGCCGCCACAGATCAAGACTGTTGTATAGATAAGTCATTTTAGAACATCTCGCTCACATAAAGGGTTCCAGATGCACTGGACTGAACAGCCGAGACATAGGCATAGGCCGGTGCCTGATCCCCACGGATCGCAAACGGCAACATCTGACCTGCGGGAATAAAGAAATCCGATGTCGTTGCCGTAACGGTATTGTTCACCCCAAATTTCACATAGCAATCCGATGTTGCGTACACATACACAACATCAACCCCCGCGCTGAAGGCGTTTGTGTTCCGGGCCGATGTCGCCGTATACGCAATTTTATGCGCCGCCGGCCCCAGGCGCAGCGCCTGGATCACATTCCCTTGGTTATCGGTTGGTAAATCACTCATGGTTCGTATCCTTTTTTTGTTGGTTAAAATAAAAAAGCCGCCCGCACTTCTTTTAAAAGTGCCAGCGGCTGATCACAAAAGGGCGCACGTCGCCCGATATGAGGATAGGTTATATGATTATAATCCTATTTGTCAAGGGAAAAAAGAAGGGTCTGAAAAATTTCTCTAAAGCAAATTAATCTAATGAAATATAAGGAGAAAATGGCGCGAGAGACGGGACTTGAACCCGCGACCTCCTGCGTGACAGGCAGGCGTTCTAACCACTGAACTACTCCCGCGCAACTTGGGAAGTTCTAAAAGTGGGCTATGTTTAACGGTTTCTTTTGCACTTGTCAAGTAACCCTTTTAAGGGTTTATGACATTTTTTCACCCGATAGTTCAGCAAGCTCCCGCCGCAGCCGCGCCATATGCACCGTACGTTCCAGCCGGCGAACAGATGAGAATTCCGCAACCCACAGATAAAAAAGATTAACCGCAAGGGTCATCGCCAAAACCACGTATAAAAGACGTTCCCCCGGGGCCAAATAATCGCTGTTTAAAAATACGATCAGCAAAAATAAGGCCGACAACAGATTAAGAGCAATCATAAAAAATCGGGATACATAATGTTTCCATGTAAAGAATTGGGACGTGGCCATGGGCACCTCTTTTATGATAGGATACAAACAGTTTATCAAAACGCCTAAACTACCGGGGATTATTCTATGACGTTTTCATGCATCCGTCCATTCTTTTACAGCTTTATTCTCGTAACCACTTTATGGGGGACACCTGTTCATGCGGATACCCTGGACGTAAAGGCACCGATTTCAGATGTGATCGTCTTTGCTGACCGCGCGGCCATCACACGAACAGCCGCCATCACCCTGCCCGCCGGCGCGCACGTCATTTCTATTTCCGATCTTCCAGCTGGCCTCATCCCCAGTTCATTAAAGGCAACCGGAACATCCACCGGCGGCAGTGCGATAATCGGCGCCATCCGCAGCAAAATGATGTCATCGGCTGAACTGGCTGCCCCGCGCGAACGGGATTTAAATGACCAGATCATAAAATTGCAAGACGAACGCGCACTGATCGTTGCAGATGAGCAGGCGACAAAGGCCCGCCTTGATTTCCTATCTAAAATCGGCGCGGCGGCAACCACCCGCACCAACGAAGAAATGGCCAAAACATTAACCTTAAAGCCAGATGAATGGATTGTTGCCGCCGATAAATTATATACCAGCACGCGCGATGCCCTGAAAACATCCGAAGGATATGCCGTTACCTTGCGCGATATAGATAAAAAGATCAAAGCATTGCAGGACGAATTAAATAGTCTGAAAACCGGGAACACCCAAAGTTATCAAGTACAGGTTCCGGTCGAGGTTGCGTCCGCAAACACATCCTTGACCCTTTTGGTTGAGTATCAACTGTTCGGGGCCGGATGGACCCCCATTTACGATGCACGGCTGAATACCAAAACAGCGGATGTCGATCTGGTCCAATATGGCAGCGTCCAGCAATCAACCGGCGAAGATTGGGCCAATGTCAAATTAACGTTATCCACCGCCCGCCCATCAGAGGCAGCAACGCCCCCTGCCCTTTTCCCTCTGTGGCTGCGGATTATAGATCCAGCCCAATTCGGCATGCTGCAAGAAGGCATACCCGCATCCGCCCCCATGATGGCAAAGGCCATGCGCAGAAATGAAATGGTCGCCGCAGACAGTGCTGAAATGGCAGCGGGAACAGCCGTGACCGCCCCTCAATCTATGGAGGTGCGTGCAGCCCAAATCGAAACAGGTGGATATACGGCAAATTATCGTGTTCCGGGCCTGATGACTGTTATGGCGGATGGATCGGCGCAAAAGGCACTTATCCAAAATTTAAAAACATCATCGCGTTTGATGGCCCAGGTCATGCCGGCCCTTTCGGATCAGGCGTATATTGTTGCACGCCTCACGCTGGGCGGCGATCAGCCATTTTTGCCCGGCAGCATCAACTTATTCCGGGATAATACGTTCATTGGCGAATCATTCCACGACCTGATGCGATCGGGACAAGAAATGGATCTGGCGTTCGGTGTGGATGATAAAATCGCTGTGAAACGATCGGTCCTGGCGGACAAGGCCGGAACCGCCGGTATCATCAGCGGATCAAAAACAATGGAACGCCTGGTTCGAACCGATATTCAAAACCTGCATACATTCGATATTGCATTAGAAGTCAAGGAATCTGTCCCGGTTTCGGCAGATAAACGAATAACCGTAACCCTGAATGACAAGGACACAACAAAGGGTTTTACAGCCGATGAGAAAAAGGATCCAAAGGGGGTTTACACATGGCCCCTGACGCTCAAGCCGAATGAAAAGGCAAGCATACAGCTGGGGTACACCGCATCTTGGCCGGCAGACCTGAACATTCAAGGGTTGCCGTAACGTTATCGCCCCTTGAATAAATAATGAAACATTGTCATCCTCGAAGCGGCAACGCCGTACATCGGGGATCCATCCTGCAAGAATCCGACTGCTTTCAAATGGATTCCCGCTTCCGCGGGAATGACAGGGCTTATTTCATTTTTCACGTGGCTATATACCAACTACTGAATAGGCGTTTTGGCAATGCGCCTGATGGTTTCAATATGTGCCTTGGATGCCGATTTATGCGGAATTTGCGGCGCGGCATCTTCCTGGCCAAAGCGGGGTGTATTCCGCCCCGACAGCGCCCCCAAAAGATCCCGGCCAAAGGCATCCAGGGGCATGTTCAGCGCCTGTGCCTCATCGGGGTGCTGGTCCGGTGTATCCGGATGACTGATTTCATGAATAACGCGGGATACCGCATGGGACACAATCCCTTTCAGGTGGGGGGATGCCAATTCCTGCAACAACCGCGCATCCGTCATCGCCCGCGCCTCAAGTGCCCGCGCAGCCGCAACCGAATTGCCTTTTTTCTCTTTCAGAATGTCACGAATAATCTGACGTGCATAGGCCCAAGACATGATTTTCTATCCTATAGTTTTATAGGAATAATTTTGCTCTATTTCGCAGAAAAGTGCAAATCAACTTTTTATGATAATCTGCGTCAATGCCTTTTCGTCATCCTGTATCGGTTCAAAATGGGTATAAAGCATATCATAGGCGCTTTCATCAATCCAAAGTTCACCATGACGATTTGATTTGGTACGTGCCAAAACACGACGTTTCCCCTCATCATACGAAACATCAAACTGATAAATGATAAGATCAACACCATACTGATGTGCAAACGACCTCAAATCATCACGGCCTTTTCGTCTCCAAAAACCAAAATCGAGTACAACATCAATATCGCATCCAAGAATCTTGGCCGAAAGATCAAAAATCATCTTCTCAATACGTTGAGAACAATCATCAAAAGATACTCCTTGCGGATTTTTGCCGTAAAAATGGTACATCCATTCATCAGGTGAAAAACGAATAGCGTTTAAATCTATCTCAAGTTTTTTCGAAAAGGTCGTTTTTCCACCCCCCATATAACCATGCATTGCATGAATAACAGCCATTATACATCCCCCATCCCTGCAATTTCCTTGAGCAGGCTGCGGACACCTTTCATCCGATGCCCCACATCCGTCCATTCGCGCACAGCGGCCAATTTATGATCTGGCCGCAGTTTAATTGTTCCGCGCTTTTCCTGAATATACCCCAGCAGCCGATCGGGATAAAGCGGCTGATCACGATAAAATCCAATCACCGCCCCCTTTGGCCCCGCATCCAGACGATCAATATGCGCCGCTTTGCACAAAATCTTAAGTTCGACGGTATCCAGCAGGTTTTGCACCTCGTCCGGCATGGGACCAAACCGATCCACCAGTTCCGCCGCAAAGGAATCAATGTCCGCCCGATTTTCTAAATCCGACAGACGGCGATACATGTTCAGACGCAGGTTTAAGTCTTCGATATAAGACTCTGGTATCAAAGTAGAAATACCAATATTGATCACAGGGGACCAAGTGTCTTCGACCCCATCGATCCCCTCTGCGCCGACCTGGGCCCGCGCGGCAGCCACCGCTTCCTCAAGCATGTGTTGATAAAGCTCAACCCCAACCTCATGAATATGGCCGGATTGACTATCACCCAGCAGGTTCCCCGCCCCGCGAATATCCATATCGTGGCTGGCCAGCTGGAATCCAGCCCCCAAGGTATCCAGCTGCTCAATTACCTCCAGCCGTTTTTGCGCATCCGCGCCCAATTTCATTTTGGGATCATACGTCAGATAGGCATACGCCCGCGTTTTGGATCGCCCGATACGCCCCCGTATTTGATACAGCTGGGACAATCCAAACATATCCGCGCGGTGAACAATCATGGTATTCGCGGTTTGAATATCAATCCCCGATTCGATAATGTTGGTGGCGAGCAGGATATCATACTGCCCATCATAAAACGCACTCATCCGATCTTCGAGTTCAGCGGGTGATAACTGTCCATGCGCAACAACCACACGCACATCCGGCACCAGATCGCGCAACCTTGATTCTACATCCTCCAAATCCTTAATCCGTGGACATACATAAAATGTTTGCCCCCCTCTGTGCCGTTCGCGCAAAATCGCATCGCGGATCATCACAGGATCATATGGCATCACAGATGTGCGAATCGCCAATCGATCCACCGGAGGTGTTGCAATAATACTCATATCCCGCACGCCCGTCAGCGATAGCTGCAATGTTCTGGGGATCGGCGTTGCGGTTAATGTCAATACATGCACATCATTTTTCAATACCTTGAGCTGTTCTTTTTGTTTGACACCGAAATGCTGTTCCTCGTCCACAATGACAAGGCCCAAATGGGCAAAATGAATATCCTTGGCCAGCAAAGCGTGCGTCCCGATGACAATATCAATACTGCCATCCGTAATTCCTGCACGCGTCATTTTACGGTCTGCTGCACTGACCATACGTGATAGCTGGCCGATCCGGATCCCTGATCCCTCAAACCGTTTCACAAAGTTGTGATAATGCTGGCGTGCCAATAACGTTGTGGGCACAATCACCGCGACCTGTGCCCCGGATGCCGCAACTGTATGCGCGGCGCGCATCGCAACCTCTGTCTTTCCAAAACCGACATCCCCGCACACCAAACGATCAGCCGGCCGGCCACTGGCCAAATCAGACAAGATATCTGTAATTGATTGCGCCTGATCCTCTGTTTCCTGATACGGGAATTTCGCGGCAAAGGCGGATGCATCATGCGGCGATAATTCATACACATCGGCCGACCGCAAAAGCCGTGCCGCCGCCACCGCCAGCAAATCACCAGCCATAATCATCAAATCTTTTTTCACGCGGGCTTTTCGCGCCTGCCACCCCAGACCACCCAGCTTGTCCAGCTGAGATTCACTACCCTCGCCCCCAAAGCGAGACAGCAGTTCCATATTTTGCGCCGGAATATATAAACGATCCCCACCCGCATATGTCAGTTTCAAACAATCATGCGATGTCCCCGCCGCTGTAATCGTCTCAAGCCCCTCAAACCGTCCGACACCATGATCAATATGAACAACCAAGTCCCCCGTATTCAGGGCGGATAAATCCTGAATAAACTGGTCTGCCTTGCGTTTTTTAGGCGCACGCCGAACAAGACGATCGCCCAAAATATCTTGTTCCGTCATCACGGCCAGATCATCCGCAATAAACCCATGTTCAAGCGGCAAGATCATCATCCCCACGTGATAGGGGGATATCCCTTTTATATCCGCTGCACTCTCGCACACTTTTATATGATCCAGTCCCGCGTCATTCATCAAAGCCCGCATGCGGTCCATTGAACCAGCGGAATAGCATGCAATACAGACAGGCCGATTGTTTTTCTGTGCTTTCAAATCCTTGATCGTGTCAATCGCAGCCTTAAACACATCCTGTTTCGGATTGGACCTTACATCTGCAAAATCCCGTGACCGCACCGCGCCATAGGGCGGATCCTTGTCCAAAGATGGATCACGAAATGCATGAATCGCAACAATACGATCTTGCCTCATTTGTGCATCCCATTCGGAACGCGATAGATATAGACGATCGGGCGCAAGCGGCTGGTACACATTGGCCCGGGCACTTTTGCCCTTGTGGTCCTTTTCAGACTGGGCAAAGGCTACGCGCTGTTCATAATAATCAGCAATATGCTCAAACCGTTCGGCAATCACCTGATCCATCATGGGATCCAGATAGATCCACGCATCCGGAACATAATCAAAAACAGTATCTAGCCGATCATAAAATAGCGGCAAGAAATGCTCCACCCCGCTGTAATGACGCCCTTCTGATACAGAAGTGTACAGCATATCATCCGCACCCGGCACCCCAAAACAGTCCCGATATCCGGCCCGAAAACGCGCAATCGCGTCCGAATCAAGCGGGTATTCAGCAGCCGGGAGCAGCGTGATCTGGGGGACAGAAGCCCCCGACCGCTGGGTTAATTCATCAAACTCTTTGATACTTTCAGCTATATCCCCAAACAGGTCGACGCGATAGGGATGCGAAGCGCCCGATGGAAACACATCAATAATCCCCCCGCGAATGGAATATTCGCCATTTTCGCGGACCGTATCTGATCGGTTATATCCGTTATACGAAAAGAAAGATTGAAGGGCTGGAATATCCACCCCTTTTCCCGCCATAAGGCAGATATTCTGTTTCAAAAGAATATCCCGCGGAATAACACGCTGGGATACAGCGGCCACAGTTGTCAAAACCAAGGCCGGCTTTTCAGGATCTAAAGATAAAATCGATGACAATGCCTTCAAACGATGCGCAATCACCTCGTGCCCAGGAGACGCGCGATCATACGGCAAACAATCCCACGCCGGGAATTCAACAACCGGCAAATCCGGGGCAAAAAAGGCCATTAACGATAAAAGAGTCTGAAGACGCACATCATCCGCCGCCACCCACATCACCGGCCGGCCATGCGCCATGATCTCGGAAATCACCATGCGGGCATCCTGACCGGGGATCAGGCTGTACCGCGCACGCGATAATCCAGACAATTCAAAAGAGACTGCGTTTTGTTTCATATTTTTCAATCTTTTCTACCCAAGCAAACACAAAAAGACGGGAATGCGGCCAGATGGCCCCCGTTTCTTGCTGTCTTGCTGGTTATAAATCGGATCCAGAAAAATGAGAAGAAAAGAATATATTTTTACATAAAATTAAAGATATTCGGATACACTGGGTCCATACAGCAAAAAATAAAGACAATGGAGAAAGATCATGCCAGAAGATAAACCTAATTGTGGTCGTTTAAAAAGTGCATTTGGATTATGTAATAAACCGAATGCTCGAGATAGAAACGCGGCCTTACAAGGAGTTGTTGATCATTCTGCCGAAAGCAGTATCGTGAAAATTATAGATAATAGATCTGGTAGTCGAATAGAAGAAGCTCTGGAAGCTGCTGGGGCAGGAAACACAAGACCTCCATCTACTTTCGATCAAGGCCCCAGTTAAAAACTACCATCTCTATAAACCAAACACCATTTGCCAACAGGGCAAAAACCCGATATATCATGTCCTCACCGGACTTTTATACACTCCAAAAGGTGAAGGAAAGATATGTTAAGCCCTATTGAAACCCCTGATCAGAACAATCCCGCCACCCCTGCCACGCCTCCCGCGAATGACGTATCGCTGCGCGATGTTAAAAAACACCGTAATGCCCTTTTGAAATCAGCCGTACATAACCATTCCGCTATTTCCGGCCGAGGTATTCTGGAACGTATGTTTTCATTCATGTTCCGCGGTTTTGTATACCCCCAAATCTGGGAGGATCCAGAAGTTGATCTGGAAGCCATGCAGCTCAACCAAAACTGCCGGATTTTTACCATTGCTTCTGGCGGCTGCAACATCCTGAACTATTTAACGGAAAGTCCAGCGGAAGTTGTTGCGGTTGACCTGAACCCTGCACACGTGGCCCTGGCCCGCATGAAGGTATCGGCGCTTCAGTTGCTGCCGGATTACGACACCTATTTCAAATTATTCGGTGAAGCCGACAGCCCGAAAAATGCGGAAAATTACGATACATACCTGCGCGACCATCTGGATCCCATTACCCGTGCCTATTGGGATTCGTATAAATTCGGCCTGGGCCGCCGGATCAATTATTTCTCGCATAATATCTATCGTTATGGGATGCTGGGCTGGTTTATTTATGTCGTGCATGCGCTTGCGCATCTGTACGGCAAAGATCCACGCGTTTTGCTGAATGCCCGCACGATGGATGAACAAAAAAGCTTATTTAACGAACATCTGTCCCCCTTGTTTGAAAAACGGTTTATCAAGTTTTTATGCTCGATGCCGGTATCATTATATGGATTGGGGATCCCGCCGGCACAGTTTGACGCGCTGAAAGGCGATGCAAAAGAGGGCGATATGGCGTCCTTGCTCAAGGATCGCCTCCGCCGCCTGGCCTGTGATTATGATATCAGCGAAAACTATTTCGCGTGGCAAGCCTTTAGCCGTGGATACGATCGCCGCAATCGCCGCGCGGTTCCTCGTTATCTAAAGCAAGATAATTTTGAAAAACTGCGGGCCCAGGCGGACAAAGTTTCTGTCCATCATTTAACCTTAACCGACTATCTGGCCACCCAAGGACCCAGCAGCTTTGATCGTTATGTCTTCCTGGATGCACAGGACTGGATGAATGACGATCAACTGACCAACCTGTGGTCCGAAGTGGTGCGCACGGCGCGCCCTGGTGCCCGCGTGATCTTCCGCACAGCCGGCGCCGACAGCATTCTGCCTGGACGGATTCCAGACAGCATTCTGTCCCGTTTCGATTATGATGCTGAACAATGCAAAAAATGGTCCGCGGCCGATCGCTCATCGATCTATGGCGGTTTCCACCTGTATGTATTTAAAGGATAATTGCCATGACAGCATCTGTACCACAAGGGGATCTTGATTCCGTCAAAACCAGCATGAACAACATGTACCGCTGGACCCGTCATGTGTATGACGCCACACGGAAATACTATCTGCTGGGCCGTGATCGTCTGATTCAGGAATTGCAACCAAAGGCCGGGGAACATGTGATCGAAGTGGGATGCGGTACGGCCCGCAACCTGATTAAGATGGCCCAAAAATATCCCGGCGTTCATTTTTATGGATTCGATGCATCCGAAGAGCAATTAAAAACAGCACGGGCATCGGTCACACGCGCGGGTCTTGATCACCAAATCAAACTGGCCCATGGATATGCCCAAAACTTTGATCCTCAAACCTTGTTTGGGCTGCCATCTGGCGCCATTGATAAGATTGTCTTTTCCTATACCCTGTCGATGGTTCCGCCCTGGCAAGAATCAATCGAACATGCCATGACCGTTTTAAAAGACGGCGGGTCCATGCACATTGTGGATTTTGGCCCCCAGGATCAGTTACCGCCCTGGTTCCGTGCCTTTTTATTCTGGTGGCTGGATTTGTTTGGGGTGCATTACCGCCCAGAATTGGTCACATATGTTGATGGGATGAAGACAAAATACCCCGCATCCTTTATCACCAAGGCGCTTAAAGGGTATTATATTTTTTCCATTATTCGGAAATAGAAAAATAAAAAAATACGATTATAAAAAAACGCGGGCTTAATCCCGTGTTTTTCATTTTAAGGGGTCTGGGAAGTATTGTAAATCTTTGCTGAGTTTATTTTTAGATACACAATCTAAAACACCATATACATAATTACAAAGATTTTGATCAATATCAGACATTTCTGGATTATATTTCTTGCCTGAAAAATAATCTTTCAATTCCTGTGAAACAGAAGAATCGATCAATTTCCATTGGGAAGCAAATTCAACAAGAGCAACAATATGCCCCACAGATAAATCGCGCCGCAACATTCTTTTCTGACCATGGTCAAATATTGCCTTTGCATTAAGCGGCGCTGCCCGCGTATAGGCATCCCCATCGTCGGGAACAATACCCTCCTTTTTATAATGATCTCTTCGTAATCTCTGACGAAAATCCTTAGGATCTAATTCATAAAGTGCTTTAATCTTAGATTGGTCCATACACATTAACATTTCTGGCCCAAATGAACACTTCAACGCCGCCATCACAACACCCTTTCTTATTTTTTACATATTAAAAACTTCATATTTTAGTGACTTTAACGCATAAAATACGCAATTTCAATCTAAAAATGCCCATAATCCTATTATAATATTTCTTTTATTATACATAACCTAATCTCAGTCATGCGCATCTCAATCATAAGATGAAAAAAGCATACACCTCCCCCGCCGGCACCCTTTCATAGGAGGTTATCCCCCGAAAAGGGTAAAAAAACGTCTACCCAAACCCAATATTTCCCTTGCAACTTGCGTCATTTCCCCCTAATATCCCGCCAGTTTATGAATAAATAAAGAGATGGAGAAATCATTATGAAAGAGGGCATTCACCCAGACTACCACGAAATCACCGTTGTGATGACAGATGGAAAAGAACACAAAACCCGCACCACATGGGGCAAAGCCGGCGATGTTATGCGCCTTGACGTTGATCCATTAACCCACCCAGCCTGGCAAGGTGGTACAGCGAAGGTTGTTGAAAAAGCTCAGCTGAAAAAATTCGAAAACCGCTTTGGTGGTTTTATGGCCGGCGGCAAATTATCTGGCGCCAAAAAAGACGAGAGCGCGGCTTAATTCGTTTACTCTGGCCAATCCGTTTTCTTTTAAGAAAAATAAAAAACCCCGCGCATCGCGGGGCTTTTTTATACGATCGTTTTTTCCTTTTAAAAAAAAGGGACGCCCCGTTATCTGAACGCCCCTTCCTTTTTATAGCCCTGTTGTTTATCAAGCCGCCTGAAGCAAAGCGAGCGCCGCCGACAACTTGGTCAAAACAGCTTCGTGTTCAGAACGGCGGGTACGCTGTTCTTCAATAATCTCGGCCGGCGCATTCGTGACGAATTCAGTATTCGCCAATTTTTGAT
>CAZQLB010000005.1:0-7993 GCA_964593915.1 uncultured Pseudobdellovibrionaceae bacterium | reverse complement strand
CGCGCGATATCTTTGGACAGCTTATCAATTTCTTTTGACAGCCGCGCGCGTTCTGCGTTCAAATCAATCAAGTCCGCGACCGGCAAGCAGTATGTTGCTTCACCCAAGATGGTTTGAACAGCCCCTTTTGGTGCAGACGCCCCCTCATCCAAGATCTCGATTTCTTCTATCCGGGCAATACGAGACAACACCTCGTTATATCGGGCCAAGCGTTCATTGGTTGCACTGGACGCACCCATAACCACTAAACGAGTTTTGGCCGATGCCGGTACATTCATATCGGATCGTACAGACCGGATCAAGGTGATCAAAGCAATCAGCCACTCAACATCATTCTTTGCATTCTGATCCACGGGAAAAGACGATGCCACCGGCCATGATGCGGTAATCAGCATATCAGTCTCTTTTACAGGAACCAGATGCTCATACAGTTCCTCGGTCAAATATGGCATAATGGGATTAAGCAGTTTCAAAACGTTATATATCACATATGCTGTCGTTGCCCGTACCTCGGCCCGCAAAGCGTCATCCGCCCCCTGCCCCGTCAAAATCGGCTTGGTAAATTCCAAATACCAATCACAGAATGTGCCCCACACAAATTGATAAATACTGCTGGCCACGTCATTTAATTTGTACTGAGCAAACCCAGCATCCATTTGCGCTGTCACAGATCGCAATTCGCCAATCACCCACTTATTCAATGTGTGTGTCACCGTCGCCGGATTAAAATCAGGCGGCAGAACACACCCGTTCATTTCCGCATAGCGCGCGGCATTCCACAGCTTGGTTGCAAAGTTACGTGATATTTCCACCCGGTCGGCAGACATTTTAATATCTCGCCCCTGAAGCGCGCAAGACACCATAGTAAAGCGCATGGCATCCGCACCATATTCATCTATCAATTCCAATGGATCCACCACATTCCCTTTTGTCTTGGACATTTTTTGCCCCTGACCATCGCGGACCAGTCCATTAAAAAACACACGTTTAAACGGAGGCTTACCGATAAAATGAATCCCCATCATCATCATCCGAGCCACCCAGAAGAAGATAATGTCAAACCCTGTCACCAAAACATTGCCAGGATAGTATTTATTGAAATCCGGTGTTTGATCCGGCCACCCCAGCGTTGAAAAAGGCCACAGAGCCGCCGAAAACCATGTATCCAGCACATCCGGATCCCGGTTTATCATTGTCCGTTCACCATAATACGCATCTGCCTCTGCTTGTGCCTCCTGTTCTGTTTCCGCCACAAACACGGCGCCGTCCGGACCATACCATGCCGGGATTTGATGTCCCCACCAGAGCTGTCGTGAAATACACCATGGCTGAATATTCCGCAGCCATTCAAAATAGGTATTTTTGGCAAATTCTGGGACCAATTCAACCTGCCCCGTTTCAACGGCCTCTAATGCCGGTTTTGCCAAAACCTCGGCATCGACATACCACTGATCCGTCAATAAGGGTTCCAGAATGACAGATTTTGTTTTCTCATCATACGGGACGGAATGCGTAATATCCTCTGTGCGAACCAAAAGATCCAGTTCCTCGAGCTCGGCCAAAATCTTTTTTCGCGCATCAAAACGGTCCAGCCCCACATACCCGTCCGGACCATTTTCATTGATACAGGCGTTTTTATCCATCACATTGATAACTTGCAAATTATGGCGCTGGCCCAATGCCAAGTCATTAAAATCATGCGCAGGCGTTACCTTCATCGCGCCAGTCCCAAAGGCCGGATCCACATAATCATCCGCAATAATCGGCACAACACGGCCCACAACCGGCACAACCGCAAATTTCCCAATCAAATCTTTGTACCGATCATCATTGGGATTGACGACAACAGCCGTATCCCCCAGCATGGTTTCAGGCCGCGTTGTGGCAACGGGTATAAACCGCTCAACAGCCCCCTCTACCGCATAGTTGATGGTCCACATATGGCCTTTTTGTTCCTTTTGAACAACCTCCAGGTCCGAAAGAGCCGTATGCATCTTTGGATCCCAGTTCACAAGCCGCTTCGCACGGTAAATCAATTTCTCTTTATAAAGCTGGACAAAAACACGCAAGACAGCACGGGACAAATTACCATCCATCGTAAAAGCTTCCCGCGACCAATCACAACTGGCACCGATGCGTTTCAGCTGTTCTTTGATCTGTCCACCGGACTGTGCCTTCCATTCCCAAACCTTTTCCAAAAATTCAGCACGGGAAAAATCAGTACGGGTGTGCCCCTGTTCACGCAATTTACGTTCAACCACAAGCTGCGTTGCAATCCCGGCATGATCCGTCCCAGGTAGCCAAAGGGCATCAAACCCCCGCATACGATGATACCGCGTCAAGGTATCCTGAAGCGTCATGGTTAATCCATGGCCAACATGCAGGAAACCCGTCACATTTGGCGGCGGCATCATAATCACATGCGGCGGTTTATTTCCATGCGGGTCCACAGAAAACGCGCCCGATTGTTCCCATTGGGTGTAGCGTTTCTGTTCAATCGATTTGGGGTCAAAGTTCTTTTCCAGCATGCGGCTCTCCATAAAATAATACAGGGGTCATTTTTATCAAATGGCCCCCGGAAAAACAATTTTTATTTGTAAAACTATTATCCCTCGCGGGCCTGACGGGCCAATTTTTCCAGTTCTTCACGCACAAGACGTTCCACAAGCCCCGGCACATGCTGATCAATCCATTGACGTAATATAGGCGTCAGCAATTCTTTGACGATATCTTCCAACGTCACACTGCCAGCCAGCGCGCGCTGCCGTTCCAACGTCACAGTTTCAGATAGTTTGGAAAAGGCCCCCAAAGTCGCCGCGGCCGCAATCCCGGAAAAAACAGAATCCTCAGAACCAGCGGAAACCATCGGAGCCGCGAAAGAGGTCGACGCCTGATCCGCCATTTTCTGTAACTCATCCAGTGCGTTCGCTGTAGCTGTATCTGCTTCGTGTGTAGGATCCCGTAAATCAACCTCAATCGGCGGTTCAGACACGTCTATAGCCGGAGCAGCCGGTTCAGGTTCAGACACGGAAAAATCCGGTTTTTCCTCAACTTCGTCAACTAAATCAAAAATATCGTCAACTGCCCCCTGCGATGAAACAGGAGCCGGAGCAGCGGGTTCAGAGACCGCGGGAACAGGGTCAGCAGACGCCGTTACCGCAGCCGAATTTTCCGCTGCCTTTGGATCATCGTCAGATATAATCTGACGAATCGATGCCAGAATCTCTTCAATAGAATTATCTTGTTCTGCCATGGTTCCGGACATCCGTTCACACGCCCCCTTTGTGCACTCGCTTTGCCACTGTATCGCGTTTCACGCACCGAAGAAAGACCGTTTCAGGAAATTATACACAATCTTGTATCAGCAACAAGGGATATATCACATTTCAAACCGCATCCCGCAAAGTTGACAGCGCGGATAAAGTACGAAACGCCGGCACCTGAAAGCAACTTTTAGAAGCCTACACACCCCAAACAGATATCACTCTGTCTCTTGTTCCACATCGGCCGAGGTCGAGAAAATTTTTGATTTTGTCTTTTGTAAAAACGCATTTGGGTCGAATACATTTTCTGTAATACCAATATGTGCCGGCAACAGCAATCCCAAACTGGACGCCAGCGCGTATTCCGCAACAACCTGATTTCGTTTTGCGGTAATCAAGGCGATTTGCGCATCGCGCACCTCTAAATCCGCATCCAGAACGTCAAGAATCGTGCGTTCCCCGTGCTGGGCCTCAACCCAAACACCACTGCGCGCAATTTCGGATGATTGAACCTGCACCTCCCGCGAAGCAAGTTCGGACCGGGCCGCCGTCCATTCCTCCCATGCACGCGCCGCCTCTTGCCGCGCCGCACGCTCAGCCTCAAGAACAAGCATATAGGATTCATTAGCCTTGTACTTTGCTTCGCGGACACGGGAACGAACAGCCCCTCCCTCATACAAGGGAACAGACAGTTTAACCCCCACACTGGCGGTATTCATACGATCCGCCTGTAAATCCGATGGGTCACGTGTCGCCGCAGCTGCTGCCAAAAGGGAAACATCCGGAAGCAAAGCACCAAACTCAACGCCAATATTTTCTTTTGCCGCCACATGATGGGCCTTTGCGGCGATCACATCCGGATTAAACTGCTGGGCGGCGGCGGCGGCCTCGTCCACCGTGGAGGGGAAGGAAAACGTCCGCCCCGGCAAAGCCATCCGTTTCGGGGCCACCCCTACAACTTGTTCAAAAACGGCCCGCGCCGTCCGCAATGCCCCAGTTGCCCCCGTCAAATCGGCTTCGGCCCGCGCAAGGCGGAATTCAGCCTGGGCCACATCCGTCCGGGTCACATCCCCCGCTTTAAACCGATCCCGCGTCGCTTTTAACTGGCGGGCAATTGCCGCGCGGTTTTTTTGGTTAACGTTCAAAACCGCCTTGGCCCGCAACACATCCATATAGGCCCGCGCCGTCTCAAACAGAATATATCGTTCAGTTGATGCCAAGGCAGCCAGTTCCGCATCCACCAGCGCCTCGGCCGCACCTATACCCGACGTCGTGCGTCCACCACGATAAAGAGGCTGATCCAATGCCAAAGCCGCCTGCCGCTGCGTATCGTTTTCTGCCCCGCCCGGCACCGTTTTTAATCGCGATTGAATAATCTCACCGCTCGCTAAAACGGTCGGCAAATAACCGGCATACGCCTGCGGCATTTTTTCAAACACAGCCTTTGTTCGCGCCCGCGCTGCGCGCAATGTTGGATTATTCATATAAGCAAGACGCAGTGCATCCCGCAAGGAAAGAGAATCCTCAGCAGATGCTTCTTTTTTATCAGCCGATAAAGTATCAGATAAAACAGGGATCGGAGCAACTGCCTGCACGCCATCCTCCTGCGCCCAAACAGAAAAAGGACTGCAAACGGACAATGCCGCTGTTACCATCAAGATCCGCCAGCGTTGCAAATGAACATCCCCCTCAATAAAAATCATGAGAATTCAAACCGTCTGGCCGGTGCAAAACCGGGCACATACGGCGCATAAGAATCAAACAAGGACCGAACAGTCGAATGACCTGTCATGGTTTTTTCAATCATACATACTTGGCCGATACGGGCCCCTGCCGGCACCACCAACGCCGCGATTTTTCCGCCACGCCGAACAAAGGGCAATAAATCGTATGGCAACTCACCAGCCGCCCCATCAATAATGATGGCATCGTATCCATCATCCCGCTTCGGAATATTGACAGCCGCGCCGTACACACGGGACACAGCGGATAAATCCATCATCTGCCCGGCCCGATCAAACAAATCTTTGAAATACGAATCAGGTTCATAGTCTGTTACAACAGCGCCCAAATCCGTCAGAATTGCCGACGTATATCCGGCCATCCCTCCAACGACCAATACTTTATTCCCTTTTTGCAGGCGCAGTTCCTGCACCATTTTGGCCAACGTCACCGGATCCATCAAGGCACGGCCCTGCCCCATATCAATGGGCCGATCGGTATAGGCCGCCGGAACGGATACCGCGGGAACAAAAGAATCCCGTGGAACACGTTCAAACGCATCCAAAACAGCGGGCATAATCACCCCGTTTGGCTGGAGCTGGGATTGGATCATATGAATACGAAAGGGAAGAAAATCTGTCATGATGAATGTATTACGAAAAATAAAAGAAAATCAGCTGTCACCATCATATATGATGTACCCCGGCTTTCAAGCCCCCATACATAAAAACAAGCATTTACAGATCACCAAAAGACTGGATTTTTAAAACAAGTCATGCTAGAGGTTGCCCCACGCTTTTTTAAAAGGCAAAGGCGGCGCGATGGCCGAGTGGTCAGGCAGAGGTCTGCAAAACCTTGTACGCCGGTTCGATTCCGGCTCGTGCCTCCATATTTTCTCTTACATTTTTGGGCCTCTACAGCCTTGTTTTAAGGCTTTTTTCGTATAAAATCTCTTTCATTCAGTTATTTTCAAGCCGATCTATTTTTTTATCACAAACAGGAATTGACAGACGCGCTGTTTTCTGTTTTGACTATGTCCCACGCGATCGATGTTCCCTGATAGCTCAGCGGTAGAGCAATCGACTGTTAATCGATTGGTCGTAGGTTCGAATCCTACTCAGGGAGCCATTTTTATTCTTAGATCGTCCATACAAACCCCAAAACACCCTAAACAGATGATGTATCCAGATTTACAATCTGGACCACACATTCTCCTTATTTTTTTGTCAAATGATTTGATTTTCCACACAGACAACGGCATTAAAGTAGCAATAGAATCAATACATCACAATGAATACGCCTGAATGTATTAATAATCTTTCTTGCCATCTCACAAAAGTTTGACGAATATAAAAGGGTATATACCAACCAGATGACACTACCTTGCTAGAATAGTGAAAGGAACATCGGGATGCACTCCCTCCACCTTCCTGAAGAGGTAATACAAGAACCCACAATCCCAGACCATTTACAAGACGCGCAATATCTAAAAGCCCTTTTAGATAATATGGTCGACGGCGTTATCACGATCGATAAAACAGGACAAATTCAATCGTGGAACCGAGCTTGTGAAAAAATTTTCAATTATAATCCTGACGAGGTCATCGGAAAAAATGTCTCGATGCTTATGCCAGAACCCTATCACAGCCAACACGATCAATACCTTGATAACTATATGAAGACAGGCGAAGCCAAGGTGATTGGAATCGGTCGTGAGGTTATGGGACGCCGCAAAAATGGAGCTACATTCCCCCTGGATCTAAGTGTCAGTGCGGTTGTAAATAATGGCGAACGAACCTTCGTCGGCATTGTCCGCGACATTACAGAACGAAAAGAAACAGAAAGCCTTCTGAAACGAAGCAATGAAGAACTGGACGACTTTGTTTATATCGTCTCTCATGATTTAAAAGAACCCTTACGAGGTATATACAGTTTTGCAAGGTTTTTACTGGAAGATTACGGCAGCAAAATAGACCATAACGGTCTTGAAAAACTTTTAGTCGTTGAGAAATTAGCAAAACGGATGGAAGGGCTAATCGATAGCCTTTTAACCTATTCACGCATTGAACGTGTACATCTTGCTTTCCAAAATACGGATATAACACGAGTCATTGAAAATACGATTGAACTTTTAGATCCTCTTATTACAGGTCCAGATATCGACATTGTGATGGCAACCAGTTTCCCAACTATTCCCTGCGATGCTGCCTATGTCACCGAAGTGTTTAGAAACTTCATCATTAATGGCCTGAAATATAACGATAACCAGTATAAACGTATCGAAATTGGATGCCGTACGAACGATAAAAGATATCCAGGATGTCCTGTTTTTTACGTTGAGGATAACGGAATAGGAATAGAAAAATCACATCACGAAGCTGTCTTTAAAATGTTCAAACGCCTGCATGGAAAAGATGAGTATGGTGGCGGCACAGGCTCTGGCCTAAGCATTGTTAAAAAGATTATTGAACGGCACGAAGGAAAGGTCTGGATCGAATCAAATGGAAAATCCGGAACGACGTTTTTGTTTACATTACAGCCTTGTGGTTCCTTAGATAACCAAGGACCCATAAGCAAAAATAATGTATAAAAAAACTTCGGTAAAAAGCGATCAATCACCTTACCCCGCGTAACCGCCGCTCATCCATTGAATGATCTGCTCTTTTTCCTGAACTTCTTTTTCCTGACGCTCATGCAAATAGTTCCAGTTTTTATGACGGCATAACGCAAATGCAATCGCATCTGTCAACGATTCCGGATCCGTACACAGCAAAGATTTACGTACAAAATCCTCGGCACCGTCATCGATCAAATGCACTGCCAAGCTGATATCATTGACACCACTCAAAATTAAAACAGGAATAGTATCATCATTTTTTGCCATACTGATCCGACGATAAGTATCATTACGACCGGTTGAATCCGGTAATTCTAGATCTAGCAGCACTAAATCCCATTTTTCCTCTCCGGCTTTCAACAACTCTTCAGCCTCGGCCATGGTATAGGCC
>CAZQLB010000004.1:5892-23908 GCA_964593915.1 uncultured Pseudobdellovibrionaceae bacterium | reverse complement strand
GCATTGGTTTTGTCATATCAGACATTTTTGCTGCGCGCTCCCAAGGTGATTCATTCTGGGACAGGTCAGAAAACGTCTGTGTCTTTTTATATTGAGTCTGGGGAGATGAAGAAGCTGTATTCCATAATCCAAAAAATGAATGGTCCAAGTCTGAGAAATCACGATTGATATTGGATGGCGTTGTATTTGTATTTGCAGCTAGGGCAGGTATATTACTGCCGGCTCCTGTGTTTCCGGCTGTTCCCGCTGTGTCTTGATCTGTTTCGGGAAAAGCCTGGGCCAACTTGGTTGTAAAATGGTCATATATCTCTTTTAAACTTTTTGTATCGCCGGTTTCTTTGTCAAAAAAGATGTTTTTATTGCTTTTGGCGGCTTCCGGGAACAGGGATGCGGCATCGGTTTCCGGATTTTGGTGAAGAGCAGCCAGGAATTTACCCGCCCCGGCGGGACCCAGAAAATGTGCTAAATACAGCTCGGTCTCGCCAATATCAGTGTTTTGTCCCAAGCGATCCTGTAAATAGTCGGCATTTTGTGCCGCATATTCCCCGGCCATGCAGGCAGATAGGGTCGGATCGGTCCGCAGGGATAGAATTTTTTGCCGTGCGTCTGCGCTTTGTACGCTGCAGTTTTTGTCAATTTTCTGGGCTAGATCAGACAAACCGTATTTATCGCCATAATCCCGCACCATTTGCAGCCATGTTTTCTGCGTAAACTGGTAAAGGCCTGTTGCAGAGCTGCTTTTTGCTTGTGCTTGTGGGTTTAAATTGCTTTCGATCGCTGCTTTTTTGACCAGATAACCGAAATCAATGCCTGTTTGTCCGCTGGCGGTTTCAATGGCGTGGCGCACGGCGGCCGGCAAGGTTTCTGCGGCTTTTGCTATACCTGTTGATACGGCGGCGTGACCAGATGATGTGTACATGGATTGAAACTCCTTATTCTTTTGAAAAGGTTGCAAACTGCGTGCCAACTCCGGGGGCTTGCATATTTTTTAAAACACTTGACACCCCCTGGGGTTCATAGGTATCGTCGCGCACCCCGGGCAGGGGGTACCGCTTTTAAAGCTTTATTCATAAGGGGAAAATGATGACACACCGAAAAATTGCATGCGGGATTGATTTTGGGACATCGAACTCTGTTGTCTCGGTTGTGCGGGCGGGTTTGGATGGAGCGCCGCATATTGATGTTGTGCCGTTTGATCACGGGGCAGATACTATTCCGACCGCTCTTTTTTATCCAACTGATCAGGCGATGCCCCATTTTGGGCGGCGTGCCGTGTCTTCCTATCAGAACCGGGAAGAAGGGCGTTTTATGCGCAGTGTGAAACGAGCGCTTGGAACATCCCTGATGTCTGAAGGAACGATGATCGGTATGAAGCGTGTATCATTTTCAGAGATTATTGCGACATTCTTAAAACATGTCAAAGATCGTGCAGAAGAAGTTGCCCATACCGCGATTGATGATGTTGTGATGGGACGTCCTGTACATTTTGTGGATGGGGATACTGCGGCAAATGATGCTGCGCAAAACCAGCTGGAGGCATGTGCACGGCAGGCTGGGTTCAAGAATATACAGTTCCAATACGAACCAATTGCGGCTGCTTTTGCGCATGAAGCAACGCTGCCGGATGATTGTGAATATACGGGACTTGTGATTGATATCGGGGGCGGTACATCTGATTTTAGTGTGATCAAACTATCGCGGCAGTATCAAGAAAAATTTGATCGCAGCCAGGATGTGCTTGCTAATACAGGGGTTCGCATTGGCGGGAACGATTTTGATCGGCGGTTATCATTGGCTGGATTTATGCCGCTTTTGGGTATGGGGTCGATGATGCGGGAAAAGGGCTTGACCTTTCCTAAGGGCCCTTTTTTCGATTTGTCTGAATGGAGCCGAATTCCGTTCATGTATACACCAAAATATAAGCGTGACCTGGAAACCTTGTGTAAAGAGGCGGCCGACGCTCACAAAGTGTCTCGTCTTATGGATGTTGTGGCCCATGAATGGGGGCATACCCTTTTGGGATGTGTGGAGGAAAGCAAGATCACGTTAAGCCAAATGATGGATTGTCAGGCTGATTTATCATGGATTGAAAAGGGGCTGATTTGTCTTTTGACGCGTCAGATGTTTGATATTTCTGTGCAGGATGATGTGGCGCGTATTCAGGATCAATTGGATGAATGTTTAAATCAGGCGGGGATCAGGCCTGAACATATTGACTTGGTAATTATGACGGGTGGGGGAACAGCAATTCCGATTATTCAGGATCGTGTTAAAATATCTTATCCTCATGCTCGATTGTCACGTGATAATATGATGGCCAGTGTGGGGATGGGATTGGGGTATGATGCGGGCCGGCAGTATATAGTCAGTTCACTTTAGAAAATACAAGGCTGTTCTGCCCTGTTTAATGACGGCCGGTTATTTTTGTGCCTCTAGAAACATGGCAAGAGCTTCATGCGGAAGGCATTGTTCAGTAACAAGTGGGGATCGCCTTTCGCCCTTGTTTTCAATTAAGTATCCTGTATTCATCAATTTTATATTCTGGATGTCGTCAAAGCTGACGCCATACACCATACGAATAATTCCGACGCTTTCAATTAAGGCTGTTGCCAATTTTGTGGGTTGAGATGTGCTGAAAATGGTACATCCTTCCAGATGTGTTTGCTGCAGATATTCCGCGCCTTTGCGGATGGCCATGACTTCGGCATGGGCAATAGGATCATATCTGGAGGACGGGAGGTTTACGCCTTCGCCAATAATGTATCCATTTTGGTCTCGAACAATGCTGGCAAAGGGCCCCCCAAATCCACCGGCGACATTCTTTCTGGCCAGTTCAATTGCTATACGCATACATGTTTCATCGTCTTTTGGTAATTTGTCTTCAGTCACTACGTAACGTAAATTAGACCTGATCCGTCCCTTTTTTTCCAGGATCATGCTGACGAGTTTTTCAAGACGGGCGGGCTCAACAGGCTTGCTCAGGATATGTTGAATGCCGATCGAGTGAGAAAAACCCAGCATATCCGCCGCATGGTGGGCAGTCATTAAAATGCGCGGAAGTTGGGGAAGTGTCACCTGAACAAAGCGAGCCAGTTCGAATCCGTCAACGGGGCTCATTTCCGAATCAAAAATGACAACATCGATAGGATGACGTTGCAGTATTTTTATGGCTTCCCCCCCATCGTTGGCCAACATAACATGCATACCCATGGTGCGCAGGTGTGAAAATAATGTATCACGGGAAACTTGATTGCTATCCGCGACTAAAACAGTGGGCTGTCCAGAATGTGTCATGATGCGGGAAGAAGTCCCCTAATTTTATTTTTTGTCTGTTGTCTTTTTTTATCCGAATCCGGGTATGAAAAATTATATGACGTTCCGTTGTAGTCGACAAGGACGTGCCCGCCATGCCGTAGAGGGCCAAATAAAATGGCATCGGATAATGGTTTTTTGATTTTTTCCTGAATATGGCGGGCAAGAGGCCGCGCCCCACCTTGTTGGTCATATCCATCACGGGCCAGGGCTTTTTTTGCGGCGCTGGACAATTCGATTGTGACATGCTTGTCGGTCAGGAGACCTTCAAGCTGCATAATCTGTTTTTCAACAATGCGGATAACGGTATCCGGAGTTAAAGATTGGAATGAAATGATGGCATCCAACCTGCCCCGGAACTCTGGCGAAAAGAGGCGTTTTATTTCGGCTTCGTCATCACCAAAACGTTTATCCTGCATAAAACCCATTGCGGGTTTATCCAGATCGGCAGCGCCAGCATTTGTGGTCATGATTAAAATCATATTCCGGCAATCCACCGTTTTTCCGTTACTATCGGTGATACGTCCATAATCCATGACTTGAAGAAGAATGTTGTAAAGATCTGGATGCGCTTTTTCAATTTCATCTAAAAGAAGGACCGCGTGTGGATGTTGATCGATTTTATCCGTTAAAAGCCCGCCCTGTTCATACCCAACGTATCCAGGAGGGGCGCCGATCAGGCGGGAAACAGAATGCCGTTCCATATATTCCGACATATCAAATCGAATGAGTTCAAGCCCCAGTGTTTTTGCCAGCCCCTTTGCAACCTCTGTTTTTCCAACGCCTGTCGGGCCAGAAAAAAGATATGATCCCATGGGTTTTTCAGGATCACGAAGGCCTGATCGTGCCAGTTTTACGGCATCAACCAAGGCATCAATGGCTGTATCCTGATCAAATACGATGCGTTTTAAATCCTGATCCAGATTTTTCAAGATATCCCGATCTGTCTGGGATACATTTCGTGCCGGGATACGCGCGATATGTGCCACGGTTTCTTCGATATCTTTTAAGGATATCGTTTTTTTACGCTTACGAGGTGGGAGTAACATTTGCGCTGCGCCTGCTTCGTCCAGAATATCAATCGCCTTGTCCGGTAATTTACGGTCGCTGATATATCGGACCGAAAGTTCAACGGCAGCGCGCAGGGCATCGCGTGTGAATTTGATTTGGTGGTGAGATTCGTATGTATCACGCAGGCCGTCCAGTATTTTGATTGTATCCTCTATACTGGGTTCTGCGACATCAATCTTTTGGAATCGGCGGACAAGCGCACGGTCTTTTTCAAAATGCTGGCGATATTCCTTGTATGTGGTGGACCCGATGCAGCGCAAGGCCCCATTTGATAAAGCCGGTTTTAAAAGATTGCTGGCATCCATGGCGCCGCCCGATGTCGCGCCCGCGCCGATAATCATGTGTACTTCATCGATAAAAAGAATGGCACCTGGAATCGATTTTAATTCAGAGAGAACATTTTTTAATCTTTCTTCGAAATCGCCGCGGTATCGTGTTCCCGCGACAAGTGCCCCCATGTCCAGAGAATATAAAACAGAGTCCTTTAAAACATCTGGAACCTCATCACGTTCAATCATCAACGCCAGACCTTCCGCAATTGCGGTTTTCCCGACACCAGGGTCCCCCACAAGCAGCGGATTGTTTTTGGTTCGGCGGCATAAAATTTGTATGGTGCGCTGAATTTCATTCATTCGGCCAATGAGGGGATCTATTTTCCCCTTTTTTGCTTTTTGATTAAGGTTGATACAATAAGCATTCAGTGCCTCTTTCCCTGATTTAATTGGTTTTTCTTCTGATTTTTCGGTGCCTTCTGGGGTGAAGGATCCTGGTATGTCGTCGGCTGATGTTGTTGTTTTTGCAATCCCATGAGAGATATAGTTTACGGCATCAAAACGGGTCATGTCCTGTTCTTGCAGAAAATAAACGGCGTGGGATTCGCGTTCCGAAAAAAGGGCGACCAAAATATTGGCTCCGGTCACTTCCATCCGGCCCGCTGATTGCACATGAATAGCAGCGCGTTGCAGAACGCGGGCAAAGGCAACGGTGGGTTTTGATTCAGTTGGAATGGGCTGAACCAGATATTTTAATTCAACATCAATATACGTGATGAGTTGATCCCGTAAATCATCCAGTGTAACCCCACATGATTTGAGAACCGATACAGCGTCTGGATCATTCAAAAGAGCAAGGAGAAGATGTTCCAGGGTTGTGAATTCGTGATGACGTTCGGTTGCAAGTTCCAGCGCATGTTGCAATGTTTGTTCAAGGTGATGGGATAACATGTTGATAATCCCCTATTCTTTTTCCATGGTGCATTGAAGCGGATGTTCATTTGATCGTGAAAAATCAATAACCTGTGATACTTTTGTTTCCGCTACTTCGTAGGTATAGACTCCGCAAATCCCGACACCTTTTTTATGGACGTTCATCATAATTTCCATTGCGTCTGTTTTTGTTTTGCCGAAAAAACGTTCCAGAATATGGACAACAAATTCCATCGGCGTAAAATCATCATTGAGCAAAAGGACTTTGTACATATTCGGTTTTTTTGTTTTTGTGCGTGTTTTTAAAAGCAAATGACTTTGCCCTTCGCGTTCGGCGCGCGGTGGGGCCGATGAAAATTCATCCTCGTGCATAATAATACGCATCCAAAATACCTTTTTCTTAGATTGTTGTTGCATTCCTTTATCATAGTATATTTAGGCTTTAAGATCAAAAAAGAAAGGTGGTTTAACACCAAAAAAACAACCCCGCCGGATGAGGGCGGGGTTGATGTTACGTAGAAAAATCAGCGCATTAAGCAGCTTTGGATTTTTTTGTCGATTTTGCGTAGTAATCGTTCGCTTCGTATGCTTGTTTGTAGAATTTTTGAGCATATTCGTTCGACACTTTTGCATACTCTTCAGGTGTTTTGCAGCTGGAGAGTGTTTTGTAAGCTTCGTTATAGAAATCCATACCTTCTTGGTAATAGTCGTAATACCCTTTGTAGGTTTGGTAGAAATAATCATAGTACCCTTTGTACATTTCCATGAACGCTTCGAAGCCATTTTTGTAGGCGTCGTTGTAGTTCTTGGTGTATGCATAATAATATGGATAATATGCATACTGATTGTAGTAAGGCGCAAAGTTATAGAATGGCGTATTATATGCACCGAAGTAAGGCGCATAGTTTTGACCAGCTGAATAACCCTGGGTATAAGGAGCAAAGAAATTGCTGTAGTACGAAGGGTTAAAGAAATTTGTGAAATAGCTATATGGATTGGTGTAATCACCATAGCCATAATAGCCTTGGTTTTCGTAAGATGTTTTTGTCATCGTTTTCTCCGGTGAATAGTAGGTTGAAGAAGAAGGAAATCCGGTTGTGGACCATACACCTACACCACGATAGGGAGCATCGGCCGAAGCTTTCGCCCCAGATGTTGATGCAGATGTAGACGCAGGTTTATTTTGCGTCCCTTTGACTGCTTTCTTCGATACAGTTTTGGTTTTCTTTGCCATGATCGATCCTCATGCAAAAGAGAGTGGACATGTGAAGCGATTTTCACACGGTCCAAAGGATAAAATATCTTCTGGACATTGTGACTATATCCGATGTTTATAGGAGATGCAAGTATTTATTTGCAGTGCAGCAAAATAGAATACAACCAATGATTTTAATCATTTATATAAAAAATAGTTATACAGAATCGTCTTTTTTCCAGGCGGTGTGGTCATGTGTTGTGCTTATCCTGCGTGTGCCAGATTTTGATCGATGGTTGTTCTCGTTTCTCTTGTTTTTCTTCTTTTTAAAAGATTATATGCAGGCTCTAGGGGATAGATATGATCGATAGCTGCCGATGATTGATTCCGTTTTCTGTGAATGTGAAGGGCCCGTCAATCCCCATAAAACCAGAGGGGGATAATAGGCGGGCGGTCAGATTATTGGATAAAGACCCTTCGCGTCCCAGTATCAGTCCAAGAGCTGTTGCATCATAGGATAGGCTAGTAAGTTTTTGAGGGGTATTTCCATACAATGCATTATATCGATGAATAAAATTGTTTCTATCCTTGGTTGCAAGGCTTGAGTGATAAAATTTTGTTGTGGTTATCGAGGATAATATTGATTCTGAATCAGGATCATCCCATAAATTTGTGCCTAAAACACAACTAGGGACGGGTAAACCGGCTGTTTTTATACTTTCCAAAATTGTTTTCATGTCTTGTGCATTCATGGGGATAAAGGCGCATCTATATTTTATATTTTCTGCATTTTTTAATGTATCGCCAGTGTTTTGAAGCGTTTTTGTATTACTCCATATCGGCCCATATGTATCGATACCTGCATCTTTGGCTTGCTCGGTAAAATTGCGGGTTATTAATTGGCCATAGGATGTATGGGGAGCGATGATCAAAACACCTTCCGGAGAAAGGTTCTGTGCGGCTGTATAGGTGACGATGGCTTGTGCCTGATCCTGGGGCATAATGCCAAAGATCCATCTGTTGGTGCCGATCGCGGCTGTATCGGTTGAAAAGGAGATCATGGGGATATGGGCTGCGGCAGTCACCGTTCCTGCGGCGCGTGTTTCATCCGCGAAAATGGGGCCGATAACCATGGCGGATCCCGATTGAACGGCCTTTTTTGCGGCTGCGGCTGCGCCAGATGGGGTGGATTCTGTATCTTCGAAGAGAAGTTCGAAAGCGGAGTACCCCTGATCTTCAAAGGCCATGGTTGCCGCGTTTTGCATGGCTTCGCCCAAGGACGCGTCGCGCCCGGATAAAGGGAGGAGCATTGTGACCTTTACAGGGGTGTTTATACCGGCATTTGAAACGGGGGGTGCCACCTGTTCCTCTGTTTTCTGGGGCGACATGTCCGATAAATAGGGGATTGATCCCACGCTTGAGCATCCCGTCAGAGTGGCAGTGGCGAGTAAGATCAGGATTGACGGTAAAGCAGGAGAGTGAAAAAGTTGTTTCATAAAGCCTCCTCGAGGATTGTAGTATAAATACGATAGTATCTTCAGAATGGACTGATTCGGGCCAAAAGGGACAGAATGAAAAAAGAACCATCCACGGCAAAAGAAAATATACGTTCGGCTGCTACCTCTCTTCGGCCCGGGCTTTACCTGGTTGCGACGCCAATTGGGCACCTGGGGGATATCACGGCACGTGCGCTTGAAACACTTTCGGCGGCTGATCTTGTTTTATGTGAAGATACGCGGGTGACAGGGCCGCTTTTGCGCCATTTTGGATTGTCTTGCCCGATGGCTGTTTATAATGACCATTCTGAACACACGAATCATGCGAACATCATTGCGCAGATTAAAGAAGGCCGTGCGGTTGCGCTGGTCAGCGATGCGGGCATGCCGCTGATTTCTGATCCCGGGTATCAATTGGTTCAGGCGTGTCACCTGGCGGGTGTTTATGTGACCAGCATCCCGGGGCCCAGTGCGGTTTTAATGGCGCTGCAGTTATCAGGCCTGCCCAGTGATGCGTTTTTATTTGGCGGATTTTTGCCGACAAAGACAGGGGATCGTCAGCGCCGATTCAAGTCATTTGATTCTGTTCCTGCAACCCTTATTTTCTTTGAACGCGCGGACCGTGTGGTGGACAGCCTTTTGGATGCGGCGGCGTCTTTGCGTCTTCACCGGGCGGCTGTTGTACGGGAACTGACAAAATTATATGAAGAAGTGCGGATTGGGTCTGTTGATGATCTGGTTTCGAACTTGCGTGATCATCCGATCAAGGGAGAGGTTGTTTTATTGCTGGATCCTGTGCGCGGGGCCAAGGAATGGGCGCAGGCGGATATTGATCGGCTGCTACGTCTTTATATGCTTGAGATGCCTATAAAAGAAGCGGCGGCCGCAGCTGCGGAGGATACCGGTCTTGCCAAACGGGTGTTATATAACCGTGCCCTGGAATTAAAAGAGGACATGTAAGTGAAGGGAAGACAAACAAAATCCAGTCGGCAGTTATCTTACCGTCACGGGTTGTTTGCCGAATGGGCCGCTACTTTTTGGCTGTGGTGCCATGGATATCGTATTCGTGCGTGGCGGTTCAAAACGTCTGTGGGAGAAATTGATATTATCGCGACAAGGGGGCGTACACTGGTGTTTACAGAAGTGAAATACAGGGCGCAGATCGATGATGCAATATCGGCCATATTGCCGCAGAGTTATGCGCGTCTGCGTCATGCTGCAACCCTTTTTATTGCGCGTTATCCCCGGTTTCAGTCATATGATATGCGGTTTGACCTGATTGCTGTGGCCCCACCTTGTTTTTTTAAACATCTGGACAACATTGATTTACAGGGCGCATAATACGATCTGTGTTACATAAAGCCTTTTCAAGATGTGGGAGATAAAACAAGGATGGCACGCTATATCGTACTTCCCATTTTTCTGGTTGCGTTGTTTTTGGGCGGCGCTGCTGTTGTCGCGGCAGATATGCGTCATGAACATGATGGTGATGCGCTTGCAACGTCTGTACATGATTTTTACAAAGAAGATATGGCCAAAATGCATGACTCTATGATGGGGGTTGTCCCATCTGGTGATCCGGACGTTGATTTTGTGCGTGGCATGATCCCGCATCATCAAGGGGCGATTGATATGGCAAAAACAGTACTTATACACGGTAAAGATCCGGCTGTCCGCGCGCTCGCCGAAGGGATTGTGAAGGCACAAGAGTCCGAAATTAAAATGATGAATAGATGGCTTGAGAATCATAAAGCGGCCGTGAAAGAATAAGGAGTTAAGTGATGATCAGAAAATTTCCCTGTTATTTTCCTTTGATTGCATCTTGTGCGCTTGCTGGGATTTTATCTGCATGTACGCCTGTTGGTTTTGCGGCTGGCGCGGGGGCGACGGTTGGGATTGCGTCTGCTCAAGAGGGCGGGGTGTCTCAGGCCGGAACGGACCTGCGGATCAAAACGGAAATCAATGATCTATGGTTCCGATCTAATGTCGACATGTTCCGTAAATTAAACATTACGGTGGATCATGGACGTGTTTTACTGACGGGGGTTGTTCAAAATCCTGAACATCGTGTTGAGGCTGTGCGCCTGGCTTGGCAACCAAAAGGTGTGAAACAAGTGATCAATGAAATTCGTGTTGCGGATGGGGAAGGGATACCGGGTTATGTACGCGATACATGGATTACGACCCAGCTGCGGACCCAAATGACGATTGATCGGGATATTCAATCTATCAACTATTCTATTGATACAGTTCAGGGAATTGTTTATCTCATGGGGGTTGCGCGTTCGCGGGAAGAATTGAATGATGTGACGGAGCATGCGCGCGGTATTGCCAATGTGCGTCAGGTGGTTTCATATGTCAAAATGCTGGGTGAACCTGTTCAGACGGCGGCGCCGATGATGGGCGATGTTCAGGAAAATGGGTCTTCGTCCTCTGGTTCTACTTATGGCGCGGCGCCTGTTCCTCTTTCTTCTGGTGTTTCTTCTTCTCCGGCTGCTGTGACAGCTGTACCCCTTCCTCCTTGAATAGACGGGGGCAGGTGCATTTGCTACAATAAACGATGACCGGTCGCCAATTTATTGATTTTGATGATTATTTAAAATCAGTATCCGATTACTCTGATACTGATTTTCCGTTTATGGATGTGGCGCTGCGTCTTGCAGAAATAGGCCGGCCAGGATTGTCCATTGATCGTTATCGTCATGAATTGGATCGGTATGTGGTGCGTGCCCGGGTTATTTATGATCAAATGGCGGGAAGGGACCCGAGGGGGCAAGTTTATGATCAACACAATACCCTTTTGCAACTTATTGTAAATGAAGAACAATACAAAGGGGATGATCAAACCTATGATCACATTGATAACACGGATATAACCCGGGTTATGGACCGCCGTGCCGGTATTCCGGTGGCATTGGGGCTTATTTATGCCTTTGTTGCAAAAAGCTTACACATCGATCTTGAAGGCATTGATTTTCCAGGACATTTTATTTTTCGGTTGCAGGCAAATGGTGTCCGGCTTCTGTTTGATCCATTTGATCGGGGGCGCATTTTGGCGGCGTCTGATTTGCGGGATTGGATTAAACGTATGGCGGGGCCCGGGGCTGAACTTCGGGCGGATTATTACCGCCCATTGTCCTATCGCGGGATGCTGATTCGCTTTTTGAATAATCGTAAAATTTGTTTTGTTGCGCATGAGGATTATGATGGCGCGTTACGTCTTATTTCTGTGATGCGCGGTATTGACCGGGATGAGTTTCGTTTGATTTTTGATTCGGGGGTGGTTAAGGCCAAGATTGGGGACCGAGACGGTGCAATCAAAGATTTTCAAGATTACTTGACGTATTTACCTCCACATCATCCGCTTCGATTTGATGCGTTACGCTTTTTGCGTGATCTGATGATGGATTAAGAATTCTTATTTTACAGAGTAAATTATCGTCCATACCTGCGGCGAAAAGGCGTGCAAAAAAAAAGTAAAAACCCTTGTCATAGGGGGCTGAACACTTTAGATTGTGATTCATCAAATGAATTCGGGTGCCCTCGCCTTAATCCTTTTTATATTTTGTCTTTTAAGGAGTTTCCAGATGTCCACATTACGTACTTTTGCCCTGCTGTCGGTTTCGGTTCTTGCCCTGGCCGCTTGTTCTGATAAATCCAAAGAGTCGATGTCCGAAGCCACTACTTATGGCGCTGATACATCGGCTGCTGCAACTGCTGGCGCTGCTGATGGTACCGTTGCCTCTAACGTTATTCCTGGTTCACAAGAAGATCTGACGGTGAATGTGGGCGACCGCGTATTTTTTGGTTATGATCAATATGACTTGGCCCCAGAAGCACGTTCCACATTGGATATGCAAGCAGAATGGCTGAAACGTTATCCCAACGTGACGATTACGATCGAAGGTCATGCTGATGAACGCGGGACACGCGAATACAACCTGGCCTTGGGTGATCGCCGTGCCAACGCTGTGCGTGGTTATTTGATTTCCCGCGGTGTTGATGCTGCGCGCGTTCAAACCATTTCGTATGGGAAAGAACGTCCTGCTGTATTTGGGTCGGATGATCAATCCTGGGCTCAAAACCGCCGTGGTGTGACCAAAGTCAACTAAGGGAATGATATAAATGACCATGTCCTTTATTATAAGGGAAAAAAGTGGGCGCTGGCTTTTGGCCGGCGCTTGCGCTTTTGGTGTTATCACACTGATGCCTGTTGCTCCTGCGACTGCGCAGTCTTCGGATACCACGTCGCGTCTTGAACGCCTTGAACGTGATATGGATACTTTGAACCGCAGTGTGTTTAAGGGGGAAAAGCCGTCGTCTATGCCGGTGCCGTATGGCGCTGTGGATGATGGCCTTCAGGACCGTATCAATGCATTTGAACGTGATTTACGTGATTTGACAGGGCGCAGTGAAGAATTACAAAATCAGTTACGTAATCTGAACAATACCCTCAATGATTTGGGTACGCGGATGACGGCCCTTGAGGCGCGTGTTGGGACGACAACGGTTTCTCCTTCGGATGCCTCACCATCGGTATCGGTTTCTGATCCGGGTGCTGCTGTATCTTCTGATCCGTCATCGCCTGTTTCGATTGCGCCGGCTTTACCCGTTCCGGTGACGCCCAATGCACCGGCGCCGTCCAATTCACCCACGGTTGAACCTCTTGGCAACTTGTCGATGTCTTCTGAAACGGGGCAGTCGGTTGTTCCTGCATCTGATCCGACGCTTGCGTACGAAAATGCGATGACGATGCTGAAGCAAAAAGATTATACTGGTGCTGAAAAAGCATTTTCGGATTTTTTGACGGTATTTAAAGACCATCAGCTTGCTGCGAATGCGCGCTATTGGCTGGGTGAAACATACTTTGCGCAGCAAAAATATGACCAGTCTGCGCGTGTTTTTGCGGAAGGATACCAGCAGGCTCCGAAAGGGGCAAAGGCGGCGGATAATCTTTTGAAACTGGGGTTATCGCTTGCCGCGACGGGGAATACAACTGATGCATGTATTGCTTTGGATCAGATTTCAAAAGATTTTGCATCTGGTGCATCGGCTGTTCGGTCACGTGCGGTGAGTGAAATGAAACGCATGAAATGTCCGGGCGCGTAAAAAAATCAGGGATGAAATCTGGATCTGATTTAGAAATCTCCAAAAAAGCAGGGGGGGGATCCGGACCGGATTTTCCTCCTTTACTTTCGGGGGATATTGTCCGGATATTATCGCCTTATATTTCATCCGATGATACAAAAATTGCGGTTGCTGTTTCGGGCGGGTCTGATTCCCTTTGTCTTTTATGGATGCTGTCGTGTTACGCGGTTTTGCATGGGGGACCGGATATTTTGGCGTTGACAGTGGATCATGGGCTGCGTCCGGAATCCGGCAAAGAAGCAGCGCAGGTTTCCGCATGGATTAAAGATTGGCCCTTTGTGACCAGCCGTATTTTAAAATGGACCGGGAAAAAACCTGTAACAGCTATTCAGGAACGTGCCCGCGAAAAACGGTATGCGTTGATGACCGCGGCGTGCCGCGATAACGGGATTTCATCCCTGTTCTTGGCGCATCATATGGATGATCAGGCCGAAACAGTTTTAATGCGCCTTGTTCATGGATCGGGGGTTGATGGACTTTCTGGCATGCTGGACCACCAGGTGTATGATGACCATGTGACATTGATCCGGCCTTTGCTTTCGGTGCCAAAAGCAAGATTGCGCGCCACGTTGATGGAGGCTGGATATGCGTTTGTGGAAGACCCCAGCAATCAAAATCCTGCGTATGAACGGGTACGTATTCGACATCTTGCCGATACGCTGGCTGACTTTGGGTTAACGCCCCGCCGGTTATCCGTTTTGGGTCAGCGCGCGGCACGTATTCGTCACTTTATCGAGGATGCAACAGATTCGGCTGTGGCGTCTTATGTATCTGAGCATCGTGACGGGGTAAAGATGCAGCGTGATGATTGGGAGCGTATGCCGCATGAGATTCAGATACGAATGATGGCCCGTTTTATAGGCGGGCGGGTGCGTTTAGAGCAGGTTGAGGACTTGGTCACTGCTTTGCGTACGGGCGTTCCTGTGCGCCGGACTTTGGGCGGAAAGATTATTTCTCTTGGTTCGAAATGGCTTCGGATAGGGACGGAAAAGACGCTTCAGAATAAAAATTGACAATCCTCTCTTTTTATTATAGAAAATTTAGTATTCCTTGTTGTGTATTATTTTACGTATTTTTATAATATGAGGATAAAAAGGCTGAAGCTTAAGTTTTTTTGGTGATGCCGGGATGCAACAAAAGCAGCCGGATGTGTTTCAATTTTGGGACTGTATGAGGGTGATAAAATGACCTCGTGGGAAGAACGTCAACAAAGAAAACTTGCGGAATATACTCCATTTGCCAAGCGTGCGGTTCGAATAGCCTGCCGCGATGGTATTCCCGAAAAAGGATCGGATGAAATACGGATTCATAATGCATTGAAAGATGGTCTGTATGTAGAAACAGGGAAACCTATGGTTTCTTTTCGACTGCCAAATTTTCGTCCGTGCGCGTTGTTAGAGGTTTTATTGTCTGATGATGAGCGGCCGCATATTCTTTCACGCGGTGCTATCGTTTTGAACCCCGAGACAGGAAAGATTGATGATACAAGCCCATTTTATTGGGATCAAATCATACCTGGGGATGTAGAATACGTTTTCCGTTATTTGGATGGCAGGGTTCAGGAATGGGGACGATTTGCCCGCAAACAAACAAGTCATAAAGACAAAGGGGTGATGTCTGCCCATGTTCGGGCATGGGCCCGTGCCGAGGCAAAACGAGAAACGGTGATTAAAGAGCTGTTTATGCGTGCGGCGAAAACGATGGATCTTGATATAAATTATGGTAATGACAAGCAAGTGCCATCATTAAAATCATCATCATTAGAATCATCGTCAGGTGAGTGTGCGCCGTCACGATGATCCTTCGGGCTTGGTTTTGGCGTTTGCTTGCTCTATATTGATCTTTGAAAACTTTTGCGTGTAAAGGATTTGGTTGTGCCCCCATTTATGAGAAACCCGGCCCTGTGGCTTGCGATTATTGTGACATTGGCTGTTTTGTTTAATTTTTTTCAAAACGCCCAGATGCAAGCAAAAAGCGCAAAGGAAACGGTCGCTTATACAGATTTTATTAAAGAGGCTGAATCTGGCAAAATCACCGATGTTGTCCTGAAGGGCGATATGATTACAGCGTCGCGCCGTTCGGGTGACACATTTGATGTGATGTTGCCGACGGGGGAGAACGTTGTTGAACGCCTGAAAGGAACGGCGGCACGTATTACGGCAAAACCACTTGATCCTGAACAAATCTCGGTCTTGGGCGTGTTGCTTTCGTGGTTTCCAACTTTATTGCTTATTGGGGTCTGGATTTATTTTATGCGCGGGATGTCCAGCCGGGGTGGTGGCGGTGCATTGGGATTTGGCCGGTCGCGCGCACGGATGCTGACGGAAAAACAAGGTAAAGTGACATTTGAAGATGTCGCCGGGATTGAAGAGGCAAAGGGTGAGCTGCAGGAAATTGTGGACTTTTTGAAAGATCCCCAAAAATTTCAGCGTCTGGGCGGCAAGATTCCAAAAGGTGCCCTTTTGGTTGGCCCTCCTGGTACGGGGAAAACATTGGTTGCACGGGCGGTTGCGGGCGAAGCAGGGGTTCCCTTTTTCACGATTTCAGGGTCCGATTTTGTTGAAATGTTTGTCGGGGTTGGGGCCAGCCGGGTTCGCGATATGTTTGAACAAGCCAAAAAACATGCACCTTGCATTGTGTTTATTGATGAAATTGATGCGGTGGGGCGGCACCGTGGGGCCGGTCTTGGCGGCGGGAACGATGAACGGGAACAAACCCTCAACCAGTTGCTTGTCGAAATGGATGGGTTTGAGGCGAACGAAGGCGTTATTTTGATTGCGGCAACAAACCGCCCCGATGTGTTGGATCCGGCGCTTTTGCGTCCTGGCCGTTTTGATCGCCAGATTGTGGTGCCCAATCCGGATGTGAAGGGCCGTGAGAAGATTTTAAAAGTCCATATGAAAAAAGTTCCTCTTGCGACAAACGTGGATGCATCTGTTATTGCGCGCGGGACACCTGGTTTTTCGGGGGCGGATTTGGCAAATCTGGTGAATGAGGCGGCTTTGCTGGCGGCCCGGCGCGGAAAACGGGTTGTTGGCATGGAAGAATTTGAAGATGCCAAGGATAAGGTCATGATGGGCGCAGAACGCAAATCCATGGTCATGTCGGAAAAAGAGAAGAAATTAACGGCTTATCACGAGGCGGGTCATGCGATTATTGCGCTGAATGAACCTGAATCAGATCCGATACACAAGGCGACGATTGTCCCGCGTGGCCGTGCATTGGGGATGGTGATGCGCCTGCCAGAGGGGGATCGGGTGTCCATGTCGCGTGCCAAGCTGGAGGCTGATTTGGCTGTTGCAATGGGCGGACGTTTGGCGGAGGAGCTTATTTTTGGGGCCGATTACGTCACAACCGGTGCGTCATCCGATATTAAACAAGCAACCGAAATTGCGCGCCGGATGGTGACCGAATGGGGGATGTCCGATAAATTGGGATTCATCAATTACGGGAATGACCAGGAAGAGGTGTTTCTGGGTCACTCAATTGGACAGGGTAAAAAAATGTCTGATCAAACCGCGGCGGTTGTGGATGCCGAAGTGCGGTTGATTATTGATCGTGCCTATGGTCGTGCGCGTCAGCTTTTGACTGATAAGATTGGGGATCTGCATAAATTGGCGCAGGCCCTTTTGGAATATGAAATGCTGAGCGGGGATGAGATTAAGACATTGATTGCAGGCGGTGTTATTATTCGCGATGATGAAGGATCTGATGCGGGATATACCCCTGGATCGTCGGTGCCGCGCGGCGGGCAAATTGATTTTGGTACGGGTTCAGGACAGGAGGCATAATCATGGTATTGGTATCTGATAACTGGTTTAAAGCGGCCCACGCGGGGGATATCGCAACCATCCGTATGATGATTGTGGAAGGAGTGGACGTGGATATGCGTGATGATATGGAACGCACGGCCTTTCACATTGCGGCGCAGCAGTCAAATACAGATATTATGACGGCTATTTTAGCCGGGCGTAAGATGCGGCGCCTCCAGGCTTTGGGCTTAGATCCGTTTACGCCCGAAAAACCGGTTTTCTTACCTGAAAGCACACAGGAAGATCTGGCTAAAGGTTGGTTTCGTGTTTCATCCGGGACCCGTTAATTTATCCTGCACAGGATACCTTTTCTGAAACGATAGAAAAGGATATGATGGCGAGGTGTTGTTTTACCTCGCCTTTTTTTATGTCTTTTCCTGATTTTGCACAGATCAAAGTTCTTAATACCCCGGCTCAGCAAAAATTGAGCGGGCCGGTTGGCCTTGTGAATGATGTATACGAAGTATATTTTGATCATGCCTTGCCCCGCCTTTCTCCTGCGGGGATGAAGGTTTATCATGGGCGGTCGCTGCGTGGGGGGGCTGTATTGGCCTATGTGTGCGAACAGGTTATTACGCCGCGGCTTTATAGTGCTGAAAAATATGTAGGTCTTCAAAGCGCATCTATTATGCGGCTTTTATCACGTGGGATTATCAGAGATCCCCAAGGATTTGAGCGATATGTTTTTATTTATGAAAATAATATCGGTCAACCTATTGTTCCCGCTGCCGGAGAGCCAGAGGCTTATGGATGGCGTGCGGATCAGGTGATTGATGT
>CAZQLB010000004.1:4970-5882 GCA_964593915.1 uncultured Pseudobdellovibrionaceae bacterium | reverse complement strand
CCCTTGGCCTCGATGCTTCTTGAATTTCATAATCATGATATGGTCCATGGGGGTATTCGGGTTCAAAATTTGTTTACGGGGGCGGGGGATTCGTTCCATTTTGCTATGGTTGGTGATTGTTTAACCACACCATACTTATCTGTTCAGCCGGATCTGTATCTTCCGCCGCATTTAATGGTGGCGGATCCATGTGGGCGGGGTCTTGGGACTTTGTCCGATGATTTGTATGCGTTGGGGGTTACTTGTGCTGTTCTTTTGCGCACACATGATACAACCGCTCTTAAGACCAGGGAACAGCTTTTAATTTCCAAGCTAGAGATGGGAACACTTTCAACTTTGATTGAAAGCGAGCGTCTTCCTCCAAATCTTCTTGAACTTCTTCGTGGACTTTTACAGGATGATCCAGAAGCACGGTGGACGATTTCGGATGTTTTTGAATGGTTTGAAGGTAAACGGACCGCGCATAAGCAGGGGGGGCGAAAATTAAAAGCGTCTCGTCATATTAATATTGGTATTCACAAGATCCTTCTTCCTTCTTTGTTTGCGTACTATGCGGTTCAGGATCCTGTTGAATCCTCGAAATTGGTCCATAATGGCGAAATTATTCAATGGATTCGGCGGTCTATATCGGATCCAAAATTAGAAGATCGTTTTAATCGGTCTATAGAAAATATATCTGAACAATCCGATACGAGTACACATTTTCATGAAAAGTTAATGGCGCGCGTGGCGATGTCCATGGCCCCAGAATTTCCGATCATGTATAAGGGCGCAAAGTTTTATATAGAATCGCTTGGTAATGTGCTGGCGGATATTATTTTCCGGGGGCGTGATCCAAAAACGGTTGCCGATATTATTAATGACCAAGCGATCAATTTTTGGATGAATATTCAGGATGATATTCCGGCTGAC
>CAZQLB010000004.1:873-4960 GCA_964593915.1 uncultured Pseudobdellovibrionaceae bacterium | reverse complement strand
CGCTTTTGTTGGGCAGAAAACAAGTTCGCGGGCTCAGCAATTTTTAAAACATAAGTCAATTGGATATGGTTTTGAACGGTGTCTTTATTTTTTGGCGCCAGATTCTCCCTGCTTAAGTGCAGCATTTCAGGGGCTCTATGTGAATTCGCCAGAACAGCTTGTCCTGGCCTTGAATACAATCGCGGATCGTCCTTCTCGCCCTGAACGGATTTTAGACCGGCATATGGTTGCTTATTTGTCTGTTAAGGATCGAAAAGTGATTGATCATGTGCTCCCTGATTTGGGATCTGCTGAACCTCATCGTTATATGTCTGCTGTTATTACAGTTCTTTCGGGTATACAACATCAAAGCCGGATCGAGGCTTTGCCAGCCTTAACCAGGTGGATTTATGATCAGTCTGCTCCGCTTTACAAGCGGTATCATGATCGTGATGTCAGAACAACGCTTAGGAAAAAAATGGCGGATTTAAAAGAAGAGGGGTCTATTCGAAAGATAAATGACCTTCTTTTTAATGCCGAACGACAAAAAAGGGATCAGATAGAGTTTAGATTGTCGTGTAAAGAATTCCAGCTTCTTGATCAAGAAAAACGCTATTTAAACGAGGCTTTAAAATACAAGGATCAATTTGGAACCCAGGCAGGGCATGAAATTGCGGCCTTGATCGCTGGTGTTTTGATGTGTTTGGCCGTGACTGGATTTGTATTAATTAAATTTACTCAAGGGGGGATATGGGGATGGTAAATAAAAATAAAAATAAAAATAAAATGCCCTTCCGCACCCGTCTTTTGGTTGTTTTTTTGCTTATTGTCGGTGCTGCTTTTTTGCCGATCACGCTTGTTTTATTTGTGGGGATGCTTCCATCCCTTATTGCATTTATGGTTGATATGACTCGGTCGAAGTCATTGGCTTTGACGGTTGCGCTGATGAATTTTATTAGCTGTTTTCCATTTTTGATGGATGTTGCGGCGGGCCCAATGGACTTAGGCATCGCCTATCAAATATTAATGGAACCGATGAATGTGGTTATTATGTTTGCTGGGGCTGGGGCGGGATATTTTTTGGATTGGTCTATGGCAGGGATGAGTAATGTGATCATGGTATCCCGCGCCAGAAATAGACTGAATCATATTGAAAGACGACATGATGAGCTGATTCGTCGCTGGGGGAAGGAAGTGGGCGGCGATGTTGAACTTGATCCAGATGGATTTCCACTTGTGGATACAGGTGCGGATTGATATGTTCAGCGTCTTTTTCTCCATTTAAACGGCTTTATTTAATTTTATCCGTTTTTTACCACTTTTTAATCACTGTTCATACATAATAGAAATTGGCATGCCCCGAAGGCATGTTTTTTTATGGGCGAAATTTGGACAACTTTTATCTTAAATAAGGCATAAATATCGTGGATATCCGGGGGGAAAACACGTACGTCAAGAAAAGTGATGGTTCGACTGCTGTCGAATTTGCGCTTTTGGGTATTCCTTTTGTTTTTATGTTGATTGGTATTATCGAAGTTTCGTTGATGTTTGCTGCAAACAGTGTTCTGCAAGATGCGGCATCTCAGGCTTCACGTTTGATCCGCACGGGTCAGGTTCAGCGATCTCAATCACCAGAAGAGGCGTTTTACGATGAAATGTGCCGCGTAGCCAGTGTGTTTCTCAGCTGTGAACGTATTCAATACGAAGTTGTTACTTTGCCGGGCGGATTTGGTGATGCAGAAAGCAATCCCGTGCAACTTGATGCGGATGGAAATTTGATTAGTCAGGGGTTTGATGCGGGTGGGACGGACGATGTTGTTATGATTCATACGGTTTATCATTATCCTATGCTTACGCCTTTTTTAGGGCCTTTGTTTTCTGATACAGCGGGATCATCAAAATTGTTGATGTCAACAGTTGTTATTCAAACAGAACCCTATGAATTTGATATGGGGGGATGATGATGCGTTTTTTTCCGTATACACGTTATTGCAAAGAAGAAAATGGCGTTTCGGCACTTGAGGTCGGGTTACTTTTTCCTATTTTAATTACAATGCTTGTTAGTATTATTGATGCAGGTAATGCATTTTTGTGTAATCAAAAATTGATTAATGCGGCACATACAATGGCTGATTTAATTACGCGTGAATCAAACCCGACACTTGATCAGCGCGATGATGCGGTCATTGCAGGTCAAGAGGCGATAAAACCATTCGCTCTTGATACGTTTGAATATAACATGTCCAGCTTTCAATTTGTACCCAATGGGAGCCCTGTGACGGTTTGGGAACAAACAAGTGGGATTACCATCAGCCCATCGATTACATCGAACATGACAAGTTTGGGTTCGGCCGGAGAGGGTGTGGTCGTTGTTCGGGTTGCCTATACATATAGGCCTTTCTTCACAGGGTTTATTATTGGTGAAATTGAAATGGATGAATATGCATATATGAGAGGGCGGCGTTCCGCGGTTGTGGGGCCGCCGCTTTAAACACGTAAAATGGGGGTGTTATGATGTTACAGAATATAAAAAATATTATTCAAAAATATAAATCAAGTACGATTGGCGCGACGGTGACAGCCTTTGCGCTTGTGTTTCCCGTCATTGTCGGGGGGCTTGGGGTCTCTGTTGACTTGGCACGATCCTATCTTGTGCATGAACGGTTAACACATTCTTTGGACGCTGCGGCTTTGGCCGGAGCTGGATCTCCTGGACTGACAACAACAGATTTAAACAACCGTATAAACGCATATTTTCGAAAAAACTTTGAACAGGATGGTAATGATGCGCCTGTTGAATTGGTGATCAGTAATGACGGTGCTGTTTTGCGTGTTGCTGCTGCTATTCGTATGAACGCGACCTTTTTACAAGTCTTGGGCATTTCAGAAGTTGAAATGGATAGCCATTCTGTTGTTCAGCGTGAAGTCAGGGGGCTGGAGGTTGCCATGGTCCTTGATGTAACAGGCTCTATGAGTACCAATAATAATATTGGTACATTGCGTACGGCCGCATCTAATTTTACGGATATTATTTGTCCGGGAACGAATTGTACCAATATGGTGAAAATTGGTCTTGTTCCTTTTGCAACAACGGTGAACGTTGGTCCCTATGGCCTTGGGAAAACGCCTAGCAATACGGCCTATGACACCGCGTTTGTCAACAATCCGCTTAACTTAAGTTTTAATCAAAGCTCATCCACCGCTTTTTGGGGATGTATTTTGGAACAAGCGCCATCTAATGACGTCGTGGATAGCCAAAGCAGCTGGCGATGGAATATGTATCGATATGTCAGTAATACTGGTGAGACGCGTACACCTAATTCAAACTGTAACAAGGCTTATATCCTGCCCTTGACGGATAAGAAGACAACAGTTAAGTCGCGGATTAGCGCTCTTCAGGCAAATGGTAATACCTTGAGTAATATCGGGATGGTATGGGGATATCGTGTTTTATCCCCGGCCTTTCCGTTCCGCGAAGGGGTGGACTTTAATGATGAACGGGTTGACAAGGTTGCTATTTTAATGACCGATGGAGACAATAATATCGGGGGTGCCTATAGCGCATATGGTCCATGGACAACTTACCGATTAACGGATGAAAACCTGAACCAAAAGCTTGCCACAACATGTGAGAACATGAAAGAAGATGGGATTACGATTTATACGATCACCTTTACATCAGGAATTGATAGCCGAACGAAATCGTATTTTCGTAACTGCGCCACTGACTCGGCCAAGTATTACGATGCTCCGACACAGGCTCAATTGGTTACAGTTTTTCAGCGGATTGCGGCTGAGCTGAGTAACCTTTATATTACAGAGTAGTGTTTGGGGTAGATCTTTGGGCTTTTCGGGATGGCACTCGAAAAGCCCCCTTTTGTTTTTCGTAAAATATTGAAAATTAAATCAAATTTGAAACGATAGTTTTACGTTTTAACGAGTTATTAGGAACAGGTTTGAGATACTGGTAAATGTGATGACGTTGTATTTGAGCTCAATCACAATATAAAAATGATCATAAACCACACACGAAGGAGACGATAAATGATGTACAAACTGCTTGCGATGAAAGATGCGTATCTTGCAAAAGAAGAGGGCGCAACAGCGA
>CAZQLB010000004.1:0-863 GCA_964593915.1 uncultured Pseudobdellovibrionaceae bacterium | reverse complement strand
GCTTCCATTATTCATCCGGTTGTTTCTATGTTGATGATAGAACAGTACAGTCCTGCTTTGGCAATTTCTGCTGCGGTTCTTGCATTTGGGGATGAATTGGTGGCGTTGTTTGAAAATATGACAACAACACTGCAAAGTGCTCAGAACTAATTCTGACTGATAATTTTAAAGATCCGCCCGCTGATTATGTGTGGCGGATCTTTTTATGTCTTTTTATATCCATTCTTGTTTGTTTCTGAGTATCATGAGACACTCAAGATCTGAACGGGGGATCGATTTTTATGATCAGTATTCTTGTATCAAGTGTTTACGTTTTATCCTACTGTATTGTCTTGGGTGTTTGCCTTGCGGCGTGTTGGACAGATTTTAAATCGTTCAGGATTCCAAACAAGCTTTGCCTTATTGCTTTGATTGCCTCTATTTGTGGAATTGGGGCGGCCTTTGCTTACAGCGCGGCTGAGGGGCTTGATTTACCGATCATTTCTCATCTTATTTCGGGTGTGGTTGTTTTTGTTGTTACGGCTGTTTTATTTGTTTCTCGTTTATTTGGAGCGGGGGATGCAAAATTATTGTCTATTTTGGCTTTTTGGATTCCCATAAAGTTTCTCTCTGTTTTCTTGTTTATTATGTCTCTTATCGGTGGAGGGATTGCGGTTGCCACTCTGATCATGCGGCGATGGAAGCCTTTTTCGGCCCCTTTGCCTGGATCGTGGATCGATACAGCTCAAAAAGGGGAAGGACGGGTTCCCTATGGTATTGCAATTGGAATAGGGTTTATTTTAATGACTCTGTTTTGGGGGATGTGGGATCCGTTAAGGTTTATTAACCTTTAACGGCCTATAGTGTGATAGAATCAAGGGCAG
>CAZQLB010000003.1:11994-24656 GCA_964593915.1 uncultured Pseudobdellovibrionaceae bacterium | reverse complement strand
GGCGCCGATACACACCTGAACCGCCTGGCGCATGGCCTTGCGAATGTTTTGGTTACACCGCTGAACGATTCCCTGATTGACCTTGATGTTCTGGCCTCACTGGATCCTGTGGACGGACATGTGCGCGCACCATCCTTTTATGCCCAACACGTTCAGCGATTGATGACCGAAAAAGAACGTCAATTGGGGCGTAAAACCGATTGGATCGTCATGCGCAACCGCCTGTCTACATTTGATACGCAAAATAAACAGAAAATGGGCACTATTCTGCATACACTTGCAGGACAATTTGGATTTCGTCTCGCCCCCGGGTTTGGCGAACGGCTCATCTTCCGTGATCTGTTTTTAGAGGGGCTGACCATGATGGATATGGCCCAGGACATACCCCTTGCATCTTTTACCCCCTCACAGGCGGCTGCATACCAGGAAACGCAGGCCCTGATGGATACGATCAACCCGTTCCAGTATAAACAGCCTATATCTATATAACTTTTTGCACATCTCTATTAAAAGACCTTACAAGGGGGCTTTTGCAAGGTATTATTTCCTGATACCATAAGGGCACTTTTGTTATTCCTTTTTATTTGATTGACGGATCATTATGCCTACACGCACCGCTCTTTTAGAACAACTGTCCTCTCGTATCTGTCATGACCTGATTTCCCCGATTGGGGCAATTGGCAATGGTCTGGAACTCATTGACGAAATGGGAATGGAAATGAGCGATGATGCTTTAAAACTCATCGCCCATTCTGCAACGCAGGCGGCGGCAAAGTTGGCCACATTTCGTATGGCCTATGGCGCTGGGGGGCGTGACCCCAATATTAAACTCGAAGATGTTCAAAAAACATTCGGAAAATTTATTTCCGGTGACGGTAAAATCAAACAGGCATGGGACCCCTATGGGTCTTTGGGGATTGATCCAAAGACCCCTGCTTTTTGCAAAATCTTGCTTTGCGGTTTAATGTTGGGGGCGGAATGTTTACCGCGCGGCGGCATTGTGATGGTGGATGCAGAACCAAATGGGACCAGTACATTGATCACGGCACAGGGAACGGATGCAGTCTTGCGCGATGGTGTTGCTGCCGCGATGTCACCTAACGATATTGATCCCGAAACACTGGATCCTCGCCTGGTCCACCCCGCGATGACAGGGGTTTTGGCGGCACGTTACGGATATACCGTTCAAGTTGCTGAACAATCCCAGGACAAGGTTGTGTTCCGCATACAGATTACTGCTATTACAGAATAAATATAAAAGATTCTTACGGCAGATTCTCATCTGTAGCCATTTTCAAAATGGAATGAACGGAGGATCTTATGACTTTAAGTCTGTCCAAAGATAAACCCCCGTTTTCACGGGGGTTTTATATTTTTTATGTTTGATTGAAAAGGCGATAAAAATTATGCCGCCTTGCCCATCGCTTTCAAAATCGCCTGGCCTAATCCAGCAGGACTATCCGCAACGGTAAAACCAGCCGCGCGCATGGCTTCGAATTTGGCTTCGGCTGTGTCATTGCCACCAGAAATAATCGCACCGGCATGCCCCATGCGCTTTCCTTTTGGCGCTGTGGCCCCCGCAATAAAGCCCGCGATGGGTTTTTTCACCTTGCTGTCTTTATAGAATTGGGCAGCATCGATTTCTGCCTGTCCGCCGATTTCACCGATCATAATAATAGATTCGGTTTCAGGATCATTCAGGAACAGGTCCAGACAGTCGATAAAGTTGGTTCCATTTACAGGGTCGCCGCCAATACCGATACATGTGGATTGACCAAGTCCCGCCGCCGTTGTTTGCGCGACAGCTTCGTACGTTAAGGTCCCGGAACGGGATACAATCCCGACCTTACCGCGGCGGTGAATATGGCCGGGCATAATCCCGATTTTGCATTCATCCGGTGTAATCACACCTGGGCAGTTCGGCCCGATCAAACGGGTTTTTGTCCCCGCCATACCGCGTTTAACCCGTACCATATCCAGCACAGGAATACCTTCTGTAATACAAACGACCAGTTCAATCCCGGCATCCACGGCTTCCAGAATAGCGTCCGCCGCAAAAGGAGGCGGCACATAAATCACCGATGCATTTGCACCCGTTTTCGCGCGCGCTTCATCCACTGTATCAAAAACAGGCAGATCCAGATGCTTTGTCCCGCCCTTGCCAGGCGTCACACCGCCCACCATATGTGTGCCATATTTTACAGCCTGTTCCGAATGGAACGTGCCTTGCGCACCGGTGAACCCCTGGCAGATGACTTTTGTATTTTTATTTACGAGAACTGACATATTTAATTTCCTTTACATTCTATCATATGCGTTACGATTTAGGCCGCCATGGCTTGTTTCGTGGCTTTCACCACTTTTTCGGCCGCATCCGCAAGGTTATCGGCAGACACAATCGGCAGACCCGATTTCGCCAGAATGTCTTTACCCAGCTGAACGTTTGTTCCCTCAAGGCGGACAACCAACGGCACGTTTAAAGATACCTCTTTTGCGGCCGCGATAATCCCTTCCGCAATGATGTCGCATTTCATGATCCCGCCGAAAATATTGACCAAAACGCCTTTTACCTTTGGATCAGAGAGGATGATTTTAAACGCCGCCGTCACACGTTCCTTTGTTGCGCCGCCGCCGACATCCAAAAAGTTGGCCGGTTCCCCGCCATACAGTTTAATAATGTCCATCGTTGCCATCGCAAGACCGGCCCCATTAACCATACAGCCAATGTTACCATCCATACGCACATAGGACAGTTCCCAGTTTTTGGCGTCGCGTTCATTTGCGTCTTCTTCGTCTTCATCCCGCATGGCCACAACATCTGGCTGGCGGAACAGCGCGTTATCATCAAAATTCATTTTTGCATCCAGCGCAATAATCTGGTTATCACCGGTTAAAACCAACGGGTTGATTTCAATCTGGCTGCAATCCAGTTCGTTAAACGCCTTGTAGATCGCCATAAAGAATTTGATCGCTGATTTATTGGCATCACCAGACAACCCCAGACCAAAGGCCAGTTTACGCGCGTGAAACCCTTGCATCCCTGTTGCGGGATCAACCGAGACCCGAACGATTTTTTCGGGATGTTTTTCAGCGACTTCTTCAATATCCATGCCCCCTTCGGTAGAAACCATGAATGTCACGCGAGAAGTCCCACGATCCATCACAACCGAGCAATACAGTTCCTTGGCAATATTGCAGCCCTGTTCAATGTACAGACGACGTACTTTTTGCCCTTCGGGACCTGTTTGATGGGTAATCAGCTGCATGCCCAGCATACGAGTGGCTTCTGCCTTTACATCGGCAACCGACTTTACAACCTTGACCCCGCCGCCTTTACCGCGGCCGCCCGCATGAATCTGTGATTTCACAACCCAGACAGGGCCGCCCAGTTTTTCCGCCGCCGCAACCGCTTCGTCCACCGTAAAGGCAGGAATGCCGGCCAGAATAGACACGCCGTATCCTTTTAATAATTGTTTGGCTTGGTATTCATGGATATTCATCGATATAGCTCCTTTTAAAAATCAATTGATCCGCTCATCCGAAAGGACGGGATATAGAAGTGGGTTTTTGAGTCGTTCTATCCGGTCCCTACCCTATCATTCCACCGCAATCGGCACAAGGGTACGTGCATAAAGCCCTTTGACACATTTCACTTATCTTTGATATCTTTAAAATAAAATTACATACAATATGTCTTATTTTTCTTTCCGAATGACCGTGCGATTTGATACAATGGGGACATGTTTACACGCACACATCATGATGACCTTTTGGCAAAGCGCGGAATAATCGCCACGCAGGTTCTTGGAATAACGGGTCCGGATGTCCTAAACGCTATAAAGGGCATGCATCCAGCCGATATAACGCGCCGCGCCCGCGATATGACCGAAGACCACGACAAAACCCCTGATCTTGCAACCTTGATCACCCGATCTTTATCGACATCCGTTCTGGATGCAAAAACTTTGGAGATGCTGCGCCGGAACAAGGGCCGCATGGCGAATCATGATTCGATTGACACCGTTTACGACAGGGATGAGGACAAGGGGCATGATGATGACGATCGTGGCCCGGACCCCCGTTACCGTTTTGCACAAACATTAAAATCATGTGCGATGCCCCGATATAAAAAAAGAGCACCTATTCCCCGTATTTCGGTCCGAGACGTTGGTTTTCCCGCGGGCCATTTATACGGCAATCCTGGAACTTATGCCCTGAAACCTCATTTTACAGACAGTGCAAACGGTATCATTATGGCACCGGAACGGGCTGCCCCGGAAAAACGCACATCATTCGCACAAATTTCTGATGCTGCGCGCGCTGCGGACACTATTTCGGCCGATACGGTTGATGACCGGCACGGTACGATGTTTGGGGTCACGCGCGCGCTGGACCGCAAACGTATTCAGGATGGCCATGCCCCCCGCACGTTCGAAGAGGGGGCAACTGGTGTCCTAGATAACCATAATGCCGGATCCTCGCTGCACACTCAATTCTCTGCAGCGCAGGTTGATCCGCGCGTTGCTGCACGTGATGCACAGGCAATACTGGATATGACAGAACCGGCGGTACGGTCCAATGCGCCGGCACCAAAACCGACCCAGCCTGTTTTCATTTTTGCACCGGCACCGGGTGTGCATTAATGTTTATATTTTCGCTTCAAAAATAAAGCCCCCGAAAAACAGGGGCTTTTTTTATTGTTTAAAATAAGGGCGATGACTTATGCCGCTGCCGTTACCTTATCAACCGCCGCAACCAGATCCTTCACCGCGTTTACGGAATGATCAAACATTTTTTGTTCATCCGCATTCAATGTGATTTCAATGACTTTTTCAACGCCGCCTGCACCAATGATAACTGGAACGCCAATATAAAGGCCTTTGACCCCATATTGACCGTTCAGCTTTGCCGCACACGGCAGAACACGTTTTTTATCTTTCAGATAGCTTTCCGCCATGGCGATCGCACTGGCTGCTGGGGCATAAAACGCCGACCCGGTTTTCAGCAGGTTCACGATTTCAGCGCCGCCATTACGGGTACGATCCACAATTGCGTCCATTTTCTCTTGTGTTGTCCAGCCCATTTTCACCAGATCCGGCAATGGAATCCCGGCAACGGTCGAATACCGAACCAGCGGCACCATCGTATCGCCATGTCCGCCCAGAACAAAGGCCGACACATCTTCGGTCGATACCCCAAATTCTTCGGACAAGAAATAACGGAAACGGGCAGAATCAAGAACGCCCGCCATCCCGACAACCATATTGTCTTTGAAACCTGTCGCCCGCTGCATCACCTCGACCATCGCATCAAGGGGGTTCGTGATCACAATAACAAAAGCGTTTGGCGCATATTTTTTAATATTCTCGCCCACTGTTTTCATGACGCCGGTATTGATACCGATCAAATCATCACGGCTCATCCCTGGTTTACGGGGGACACCCGCTGTTACAATCACAACATCTGCGCCCGAAATTGCCGTATAATCGTTACTGCCTACATAAGCAGCATCAAACCCCTCAACCGGAGCGGCCTCGGCAATATCCAGTGCCTTTCCCTGCGGCACCCCTTCAGCGATATCCACAATCGCGATATCCCCAAGTTCCTTAAGCCCCGCAAGCAGCGCCAGCGTCCCGCCAATTTGTCCCGCACCAACCAAACCAATTTTCTTACGTGCCATGATAAATAATCCTTATACTGTGTTTAAACGTTGAGTCATGATGAAACGCATACACTCTACCTTATAAAGGTTAATACTTTTTGCAGGTCTGTAAAGGTCATGCATACGTGTTTTTCAAGAATTCTTCCTTTATAATTATGGAATTACAAAGATGGGGCGGATTTCCCATACGCATCCGTACCCATCTCGATCAAACGGGATACCGTGCGATCAAATTCAAACGCATGCCCCGCATCGACATACAGCTTGTCCGGCGCCGCTGCCGCTGCCATCACCAATCGCACCCGCTTTTCATACAGAATATCAATAAGGGTAATCAGCCGCTTTGTCTCATTCCGGCGATCATAGGTCAGGCGCGGGACTTGATCCAAAAAAACGTGATCAAACGTATCGGCCAATGCCAAATAATCCGATGCCCCAAGTGGCCGCTCACAAATCTCGGCAAATGAGAGAAAAATGCATCGGCCCGCCGCACGTTCAAATGTCAGGGTTCGGCCCTGGACCTGTATTGTTTTGGGCTCTATTTCTGTTTGTCCGCGGGCGGCATCAAACTGAGCCACAAGTGCGGCATGAGACAAATCACCCAGCGGGTACAGATAAGTCCCATTCACATTAAATAATAATTCAGAACGGCGCCGATAATCCTGGCCGCCATCGACGTGAACAATATCCATCTTTGCATGAATTAAATCGATAAAAGGCAAAAAGAGTTCACGTTGAAGTCCGTTTTGATACAGGTCGGCCGGCGCCCAGTTACTGGTCATCACACATACGATTCCCGCGCGAAACAGCGCTGTGAAAAGCCGCGAAAGTAGCATGGCATCCGCCACATCCATTACATGAAATTCATCAAAACAAATAACACGGGTCCGGGATGATAAATCGTGGACGTATTGGGGCAATAAATCATCAACGCCTTTTTGGCCGCGTTTTTCGCCCTCCTGCCGAAGAGTATGCAAAAACGCATGAACATCCCGCATAAACGCATGAAAATGCACCCGCATTTTAGGGATCGTATCTGGAATAGATTCATAAAATAAATCCATTGCATATGTTTTACCGCGCCCAACAGGGCCATAAATATATACGCCGTTTTTCTGATGTGTATTCTTCGCCGAAAACAAGGATAAAACACGATGCGCGATGCTGTTTTTCCCCTTCTGTTTTTGTGTCCGGTGGATGACGTTTTCCTGGCACTGATCCAAAACCGCCACAGCCGCACGCTGTGAAGGGTCGGGCATGCGCCCCTCATCCCGGATACGGGCATCATAAAAATCAAGAAGCGGATGAGGTGTTGTTGTCATCTGATAGGGCCACATCCTCCGCCGTTTTTCCCGCATTATTCATGGCACGGATTAAAAGAATAGATAGTTCATAAAGTAAAATAAGCGGAATGGCCAGCGCCGTTTGCGACATGATATCCGGCGGCGTTAATGGCGCAGCGATGACAAACGCCAGAATAATCGCCCATTTCCGATATTTTACCAATATATCCGCCGTAATCATTCCCGCCCGCGCGAGCAGCAACATAAGAACCGGTAACTGAAACGCCATACCAAATGCAAACATCAATGTCATGACAAGATCCAGATAATCACTGACCCGGGCTTCCAGCATAATAGGCAAGACAGTCGATGATCCATCACTTTGAAAACTTAAGAAAAAACGCCACGCCATCGGCAATATAACGGCATAAACGATCGCCCCGCCCATATAAAAAAGCAGTGGTGTCGCCACCAGAAATCCAAAGAAAACAGCGCGTTCTTTCTTGTACAAGCCAGGGGCCACAAAAAGCCATATTTGAGCCAAGATGACCGGAAAACTGATAAAAAGGCCAGCCCAGAGCGCCACCTTCATATAGGTGAAAAAGGCCTCGGTCAGATCTGTGTAAATCAGACGGTTTGTCCCATCCGGTCCCATCGCATCAGCCAGCGGACGCACCAAAAATCCATAAATCTGATCCGCATAAACATAGGCGCCAATACTTGTAACCAGCAACATGCCGCAGGCCAGCATCAATCGATAACGCAGTTCCGCCACATGTGTCATCAAAGGTGCAAGAGAAGAATCTGGCCCATCTTTTGTCTCATCATCTTTCTGATACGTTGGCGCTGTCATGAAAACAGGTCCTTTTGTTTTTGATGTGCATCGGGAATGTCCGCATGATCTTTGATATCGTTATACATGTTGCCCTCATCATCAGGATCATGTGCGTGATCATCAGACTCATCCGGTGATGATGACGACGTATCCTGATTCTTTTTTGCCGTCTGCCCATCTTTATCCTGATCCGGCAAAGTCAGCGCCGCGCGCATATCCCCCACATCAAAACGTGACGATCCAAGACCGCGACCCCGGCGCAATTCCTGCAAATCCGCCTGCTCCATAAAATCATCAAATTGTTTGGACAACGCGAATTTAACGTACTGCAACCGGCGCACAAAACGGCCCAGCTGATAGACAAGCCCGGGGATGTCCCGCGGCCCAATCAAGAAAAGCCCCAGAACCAAGATCAGTAACAGTTCGGAAAACCCAAAATCCAGCATTATGATCGGCTGCGTTCATCGGACGAAAGTGACGACTTTTCGGAAGACGATTCATCGTCCCGTACATGCGTAATTTGCCCTTGCGCTTCTTCTTTTGTGTGATCCGCATTTTTATGTGCGGCATCCTCATCCTTTAAACCGGATTTGAATGCCTTGACCCCTTTGGCCAGATCACCCATGACGGATGGCAAGCGGCCCGCACCAAAAATCACCAAAACAACAACCAGAATTAAAAGTATTTCCCATGGTCCAATCATTTTATTCCTCACCTTCTTGATAGTCTTCATCGTTCCACTGCTCATCCGAAACAGCCGCGGCTGTTTCAGCCGATGCCAAAAGTTCCAGGTCTTCAGCCTCCTCGGTGGCAGATGCCTTGCCACCCGCATCTTTTTCCAGGTCCTTTTCCTCACGTTCAAAAAGATCGATTGTCTCAATCGCGGGACGCGCATCAAGTAATCCAGACGCCTTCAAATCATCCATCCCTGGTAAATCCGCAAGGCGGGTTAATCCAAAATGATCCAAAAACGCCGATGTGGTGATCCATGTCAATGGACGGCCCGGAATATCACGGCGGCGGCCCGGTTTGACCCACCCCATTTCCATTAGCAAATCAATTGTTCCCTTTGATACCGCAACGCCGCGAATATTTTCAATTTCGGTGCGCGTGATTGGTTGGTGATAGGCAATAATAGCCAATGTTTCAAGCGCCGCGCGCGGTAATTTCCGTTCTTCCTGGCGGAAGGATCGTAAATACGGCGCGACTTCCTGCGCGGTCCGAAACGCCCATTTCCCATCGATTTCACACAAGCTAACGCCGCGGTTTTGATACAGCGCAGAAAGTTCCGCCAAAACGGCGCCCAAATCAACATCGTCCCCGCCGCATGCCGTACGCAGATCCGATGCCGTCATTGGCGCGGAAGAGGCAAATAAAACAGCCTCCATAATGCGCGCCTGATGCGATATATCGCCAAGCGGTAAAGCCGAAGGGGCCACGGTTGTTTCCGTGCCCTCATTCATATCGTTATTATACTGCACTGCTTGTGTCATGCTGCTGCCTCTCCTTGCCGGCCGCGAAGATAAATTGGTTTAAAGGTGCCGTCCTGCCGGATTTCAGCTGCGCCCTGCTTGGCCATTTCAAGCGCCGCCGTTAAAACAGAAGCAACAGAAGACCGATGGTAAAGGGGATCCATCTTTTCCTGTGGGATTAAGCTGAGCAATGTTGTCCATGCCGTATAAGGGCCGTGGGAGGGTAATTTCCCCAGCATACGGGCCACACGCTGCAACGCCTCGTCCATCGGCATCAGGTGAAACGCCGGCAATTCATACGATTTCCCGCGCAAGGACCGCGCACGAATATCGCCATAGGCTTTTAATAATCCATACAGATCCGCCGTAAAAATAATTTTTGTTTCGCGCACCTGGGGTTCAATAAACCCGCGTGCAAAAAAATCTGTACCCATTTGCGGATGGGTGACCAGCGCGCGTGCCGCCACCTGCATTGATTCAAGACGCCGCAGCTGATAGGCCAGCGCCGCCGCCATCTCCTCCGCATCAGGTTCGTCATCCTGTTCTTTTGGACGCGGGATCAGCAGGCGGGATTTAAGATACGCAAGCCATGCGGCCATCACCAGGTATTCCGCCGCCAGTTCCAGTTTCATCGCCGCCGCCCGGTCAATAAAGGCCAGAAACTGCCGCGCGAGCTGCAGAATTGAAATCTGGGTCAAATCTAGTTTCTGATCCCGTGCCAGATCCAGCAGAACATCAATCGGACCGTCATACCCATCCAGTTTCAAAAGCAACGCATCCGCGCGTTCCATATCCCCCGCACGACCCTCATCCCCCAATGCGCGGGGTGGATCTTCGGCAAAAGCAGTCTCGTTTTCAACAGATGATGTCATCGTGGTTTTTTATTCTCGTTTGGTGGAAAAATAGATATCAGCTTTATCATATGTATAATATAAACTTATCTGTCCAGCCGCTAATTTCAATAATTGATCGAGCTGAGTATATCGGCCATCCCCCCCCAGTGCAAGGGTTTAGGCCAGGGTTTTCCCCATTTTTGACACGGCCTGCGCCACTTTTTCAAGGTCATGAACCGCCCCAAAACAATCCAAAGCCAGATCACACCCGGCCGCCAGGGACGCCGCCGCACGTGCCGGTACGTCTCCGTATGGGTCCAATGCCTTCATATACAGATCATCCCCGATAATGGTCCCTGTAAAACCAATCTCTTTTCGAATGACGTTATGTATAATATTAGAGGACAGCGTTGCCGGATACGCTGGGTCCAGTTCCGGGTACAAAATATGCGCGGTCATCATCCAAACCTGGGGCGCATAGGGTTTTTGAGACAGCAGGGTAAAGGGCCGAAAGTCGGTTCTCACCAGCTCGTTATACGGCACATCCACCCGCGGCAAATCCAAATGCGAATCAGAAAGCGCGCGCCCATGGCCCGGGGCATGTTTGATGACCGGCGTAATCCCGTGATCCAAATACGTTCTGCACACCACGTCCGCCAAATCGGCAACCATGTCCGGATCCGCGCCAAAAGACCGGTTCCCAATAATATCATGCGCCCCTGGGTAACGCAGGTCCATCACCGGTGCACAGTTCACGTTAATCCCCGCGTCATTTAAAATGCGCGCAATCCCGGCTGTGTCGTTGGCCAATTGATCACGTGCACGCACCTGATCCTGCTCATAAAGTTGACCATAATGTTCATACGGTAAAAACGATGGCCAGTGGGGCGGCCCCATCCGGGCCACACGCCCGCCTTCCTGATCAATCAAAATGGGACAATCGGCGCGGCCGGATGCTGCCCTGATTTGGTCCGTCAGGGCACGCACCTGATCCGGCGTATCGATATTCTTGCGTCCTGGCCGGTTAAACAGGATAAAACCATACGGATCCCATGTGCGGATCAGATGGTGTTCATGGTCTGTCAATGACAGCCCTTCGATAGGGAAAATAACAGGAATCATGACCCTATATTAAAGGCACTTGTTTCCTTTTGTCGATAGGCATTCCATGCGTCTTTTGTAAGTTCCCATACATCCATTTCGGTGTAATCCGGGTTTACAAATTTTGCCGGCGCGCGATGCAAAAACGTCGCCCCCACCTTTTCTTTCAGCCTTTTTGACCGTGTATTCAACGACGCATTCGTCAAAATCAAACGGTCATACCCCAAATGATCAAACGCATAGGTTGTTAGCACCAAAAGCGCTTCGGACATCAATCCTCGCCCCCAAAAGGCACGGCCCAGCCAAAATCCCCGATGATCTGGCCGCGCCTCTTTGTAAAATGTCACAAGCCCGATCATTTCATCCGGGTTATCCCGCAAAAAAAGACCCCACGCCCAATGATCTTTTCCCTGACCAGGGTTCAAAACTGTATGAAAATAGGAAAGCGCGCCGCCCGTTGGATACGGCCAGGGCACGGCATCAAACAGTTCAAAAATAACGTCCTTATCATTAAAATGCCGTTCCCATGACGGGGTATCCGATATGCACGGCGCCCGTAAAATCAAACGGTCCGTTGTAAATTCAGGTAAGGAGGATAAAGACATTGTAGATAGACACCTATTTCACAACAAGGCAGCCGCCAGGTTTTTTCGCCTTGATTGCTGTACATAATGCAATTGCCGCGTCTTTAGACATCGGCCCAACCTGCACCCGGTGATAGGTTTTTCCCTTCACCACCGCCTGGACCACGCGATACGGTTTTCCCGCCAGATCAGATAATTTAGCCGAGAGTTTTTTCCATTCTGTTGCAGCAATTGCCGGGCTATCCACCGATGCCACCTGAACATACGAAGACCCAGAACCTGAAGCCGCGACAACCGCAGAAGAGGCCGGATCAGGCATTTTCTGAACGTCTTCTTTTTTCGTGTTTTTGGCGGTTTTCTGTTCTTCTTTTGGTGCCTTTTTCTCTGCCTTTTTTGTTATTTCTAGGGCCTTGTCCTGCACTTCTTTTGATTCAGATTGTTGTGCATCTGGCGCAGATGAGGTGGCAATCCCGTCTTCTTCCCCTGATTCATCCGTCACCATCTCATCGCCCGCTAGTTTCTTGCTGCGTTTATCTTTAATGACATCCGTGATCGATGATCCTTCGGCTGGCAGGGTTCCTGGCAGCGGCGTGGCCTCCTCTTTTAAACTTTCCTTGTTATGACGTGCGGCCTCGGCCCGGCGTTCACTTTCCGTCATGGGCCGGGGACGTTCATAGTCATCCATCCGTGCGATTTCTGTTGAGGATTGAGATGCATCCGATACCGTGTTCTCGCCCCCTGACGATAATTCGGTCTTGAGCCCCGCAAACAGCTGGTTCCGATCAACAGGCGTTTCCTGATCATCCCCCAGCAGATTTTCAACCCGCTGTTCCCCATTCGCCCCCCGCATGGCATCAAAAATCGTACTGTCTTGATGTGCAATGGGCATGCC
>CAZQLB010000003.1:0-11984 GCA_964593915.1 uncultured Pseudobdellovibrionaceae bacterium | reverse complement strand
ATCCGATGGGACGTATTTATATGGGTCCGCATCCGCCCGGATCACCGGAACCCCGCCCGCCTGAATCATTGGATTTTGGCCGGGATAACTGGCCCAAATCACACTACTCAAGACCACAACCCCCACAAATATGCCCGCAGATACCATCACCGCCCGGTGCGCAAAAAGCCCCCCCGCCTGTTTGGCCGATCCGGTGACAAGACGCGAAAAGAAACCTTCTGGATCATCAAATTCATCGTACCGCGCCATAAAAATATCCTTTTTATTATCAGGTGGTTACAAAGTGACTTTCAGAATAAATCAAATATGATCTTTTCTCAAGGCCTGATCATAACGTTCTGAAATCACGATCAAAGTCAAAGAGGCGATGATGTTCATCAATTAAATAGGCATCCGTCATCCCCGCCAGATAATCCACAATAACGCGCGCAACACCCGCCTCGTTTTTATCTTCTGGAAAACGTTGTTGCCAGGCGCGCGGCAATAACATCGGATCTTTTAAAAACGCCTCAAATACCTGACGCAGCAGATGTTCGGCCTTAAACGACTTACGCCATACTTTTGGATGATGATAGAAATTTTTAAACAAAAAAGAGCGCAAAGCCCGTAATTCAGCAAACATGTCATCAGACAACTTTATAATACTTTGCCCCGCGTAACGTATATCATTCGGCGATTGCGGTTTCAACTGATCCAGATTTTGCCGCGATACGGTCAGCACATCATCAATCATCCGGTTCATTTGCCCGCGAATCAAAAGCCGCATAAAGGATGGCGCATTTTGCGGCACATCCTGTTCAATTTCGGTAATTGATTTCCGAAAAATAGAAAGATCCCGCAGGTCATCCACCGAAAAACACCCGGCCCGCACCCCATCTTCGATATCATGTGCTAGATACGCTAAATCATCAGCAAGATCAACACATTGCGCTTCTAATGTTGCATACTGCGTTAACTCAAAATCTAAAAGGGCGGATAGTGCCCGCGTGGTAAAAGGCAATGTCTCAGCCCCCACCCCATCCTCAAGCGCAGGACCATTATGTTTAATAACCCCCTCCAGGGTTTCAAATGTTAAATTCAGCCCCGGCCAATCCGGATATGTGTTTTCCAGCACCGTCAACACCCGCACCGTCTGATCATTATGATCAAATCCGCCATACTCTTTCATGCAATCGGCCAGCACGTCTTCCCCCCGATGCGCAAAAGGCGCATGACCCAAATCATGCGCCAGGGCGATGCTTTCCGCCAAATCCTCATTCAGCATAAGCGCCCGCGCCAAGGTTCTTGCGATTTGCGCCACTTCCAGCGTGTGGGTCAAACGAGTCCGAAAATGATCCCCCTCGCCCACCACAAAAACCTGGGTTTTCCCCTGAAGCCGGCGAAAGGCAGACGAATGATAAATACGATCCCGATCGCGCGCGTACGCGCTGCGGTAGGAATGCTCTGCCTCTTCATACAAACGTCCCCGGGTGGTTTCTGGCCGGCATGCATAGGGCGCAAGCCCATCATTTTTTTGTATCATCATCGCATTCCCCCCCTTGATTTTCGAGATTAGAAAGACCAATTTATTCAAAGACTTCATTTATTGTTTTTGAGTATAGCATGATCACATGTACCGACAATCTGAAAAAACGTATTCAGCGTGAGCGTGATAGCCGCGGTGCGCCTGACCTTCTGTTACGCATCGGGGTCATCTCTGGCGGATGTGCCGGGTTTCAATATGATCTGACATGGATATTGCCCGCAGCCGTAACCCCGGACGACACCCTTTATGATCATTTAGTTGTTGTTGATGATGTATCGGCCCCTCTTTTACCCCAGGCAACTATTGATTTTGTTCAATCTTTGATGGGTGAGGATTTTAAAATCGACAATCCACTTGCTACATCAGGGTGCGGATGCGGCAACAGCTTTGCGGTTTAAACACCGGTACTATTTACCGCTGATTCGGATCTGCGTGCCGTAATCGGCAGACGCGCTTTTAAAACATACATGACGGGAAATGGTGCTGCCGAGAAGGATTGAACTTCCGACCTCCCCCTTACCAAGGGGGTGCTCTACCACTGAGCTACGGCAGCAAGACGTTGTTTTTTCGATGTTTTAGGCGTTTAAAACCCTTTTACCCTCGAAATGCCGCACACCATAAAACATTTTTCCCGCCCTGTCACCCCCCTTGATCAGATCCAATATCAAAAAATTTCTCATCCTCTATTTTGAATATGTAAATAATAAAATAGAGGATAACAGTCTTGCAAAATGGATCACCATTGCGGGCACTCAGAATCTGCGATAGGGTCACATTATGATAAAAGATGATCCTTTGGGCGAAGATCCTTCCCCACAATTCCCAAAACCCAAAAGCGGCCGCGCGTCCAGCTTTACCCAGCGACGGGCCGATAATTTACGTGCCAATCTTTTAAAACGAAAAGAGCAATCACGTGCGCGCAGCACATCATCCACCCCATCTACCCAAACAGGAGACGACGCATCATGACCCTATCTTCTTCTATCCCCTCTTCATTGGTTCATACATCATCTGAAACCGCTGCGCCTTATTTTCCCGGTATATTGGCGGATCATCAAATCGCGCATCTGGCGCAGACGCAAGACATGATTTCCCCCTTTTCTCCAGAACAGATACGTACGGTTGGAGGACAAAAGATTATTTCGTACGGCCTTTCATCCTATGGATATGATGCGCGCTGCGCGAATGAATTTATGATTTTCACAAATGTTGATAATGCCGTCGTGGATCCAAAGGCGTTTTCATCCCAAAGTTTTGTGGAACGCACGACCGATGTCTGCGTTATCCCCCCCAACTCGTTTGTTTTGACCCGTACAACCGAATATTTTAAAATACCCGACGATGTTTTGGTCGTTTGCCTTGGTAAATCCACCTATGCACGATGCGGATTGATTGTAAACGTCACCCCCCTTGAACCCGGGTGGGAGGGGCACGTGACATTGGAAATTTCAAACACAACACCGCTGCCTGCACGCGTATATGCGAACGAAGGGGTTGCGCAGTTTCTGTTTTTCAAAGGGTCCAGCCCATGTAAGACAACGTATTCCAGCCGGGGCGGTAAATACATGGGACAGCGCGGCGTGACCTTGCCCCGGGCATAAAACTATTCCCCTGTATTCAGGCGATAGCCGTTTTCAGCCGTTAAAATAATCCGCGGGTTTGATTTATCCGTCTCAATTTTTTGACGCAAACGATAGATATGTGTTTCAAGTGTATGGGATTCAACATCCGGGACGTATCCCCATATTTCGGATAACAGCGCAGAACGGGATAAAAATTGTCCGGGCGCGTGATAGAGTGCGCGAATTAAAGCCGTTTCTTTTCCTGTCATGGATATGTGCTGGTCTGTTTTTTCACTGCCTTCTTCCCCTACAAAAAATAAGGCCTGGGCCGTAAAAACACCACCAGGAACGTGCAAAGGGTCAGGCAGGCGGGCCATCTGATCTTTTGCTGCTTTGATCAGATAATCCATCACCCCGCCCAAACGAACCGGGTGTTCCAGATCATCAATCGTCAGATCTGCTCCAGATTTCTCATTTAATAATGCAAAACTGTGTATCCCATGGGCCCGACATGCCGTGTCCAGCGCCGCACGCAAAATAGGCGATTCGACATAAACAGAAAAAGATAGTGTATTCATAGACACTTGGCACCTGGATTGCATCACTGAAGAAAAGGCCTTCACAAAAGGAATGGTATGACCCTTATAAGCCCTTCGTCAACTCCTTCCCTTCAAAATGGGATGTCTGCGCGCCCGTTATCGGATGAACGCACGGCTGGTGCCCGTCCTATCGCTACTTATAGCGGTGCAAAGGATTTTCTGGAAACAGAAAAGGTACAAGAAGATACTCCTGAAAATATCAGCTTTGCCGATATTCTGGATATTGTGAACCCCCTGCAGCATTTGCCTATTATCGGCCATATTTACCGTGCCGTCACCGGCGATACGATCAAGCCCGGCGCTCAAATTATGGGAGGAACCCTTTTCGGAGGCGGCCTTGGGCTTTTAGGGGCATCCGTCAGCGTCGCGATTGATGAAACACTAAAAGAAGAACGACAAGGAAGTGCCGGATTACCCCCCAAAAACGACCAGAAAATCGCGGACCGTTCTTTTGGCCCTGTCCAGCCGGATCACAGCGTTACACCAGATCAGGTCAAAAACCAATCAAAAGAAATCCAAGAAGGGGCGCATACCTACCGGATGATGGCCATGCGGGACAGCGAACGAATGGCCGGGTCTGTCCCTGTTTATGCCTAGAATAAGATAACCTCACAACATACATTGTGTTATCCCCGTACGAGGCCGGGATGACATCTGTCTTGTTCTGAATTTAATCGAGTATATCCGTCAAAAAGAATGTGTTGTCCAATATCACTGGCGAATCGTTCCAGATGTGCCACGCACAACCCAGCGCCCACCTTCACTGTCAATCGAACGAACCTGTCCAATGCCAGACAGAGAATCCCCCACACGCACCTGTATCAATTGCCGGCTGCCGGCCCGCGCGACATAGGCGATTTGAGGGTTTGCCGCACGCAGGGTATAACGCGGCCCTGATTGTGCTTTTTTAGGGGCAGAAGCGGCAGCGGGGGCTTGCAACCCATCCTGCTGTTTTGGTGTATCTTGTTCTTTGGCTTTGGCCGGCTCTGGTTCTTGAACAGAAGTAGGCGCCGATGGTGCAGAAGAAGGGGCAGCTGATTTTATATCCCGCTGTTGTTTGACCGCGGCTAATGCCACATCCTTTAATGACTTTTCGGTTTTCTGTGCTTTTTCAGCCAGATCCCCTTGCTCTTCCTGCAGCGACTGTATCTGTTTTTCAAGCGCCGCTAAACGAGAAGCCAGCGATTTCATATCGTCCGCCGCCGCCGCAACCTGCTGCCCCTGTTCCTCAACCTTTGATAATTGACCGGTCAGGGTATGCAAAGATGCGGCAAGCTCTGTAAACTGCTGTTCAAGCCGGGCATTATCCGGCTCCGGGACATTCGCGGCCGTTTCCTGCGCCTCTTTTTGTGTTTGGATCGGGAGCGCAGAAGAAGGCGCCACCGGTTCAGATACCACCGGGGTTGCCGGAACAATTGGCATTGTCACAGGCCCTTTTACAGGAGGACTATTGTTTTCAGCCTTTATTGGAATAGATGCCGCTTGTGTAGAGACGGGGGAAGACGTCGTCGGTAATGTTGGTTCAGGAACCACCGCCAATGCGATATCACCTGCATCCGAAGAGGAGATCGGTAAAGAGGAATCAGATGTCACAGCCGATGCGATCGGATCCGCTGTTGCCGTTACATCCGGCATGGGCGTCAATGGCCCTTGGGATTGAGAGATAGCCGCCGCTACGTCTCCTGCTGGGGCCGCCTGACCCAATGCGGTAGGGGCAGAGGAAACAACAGGCGCAGCCGCATTAAACGCCGCCGGCGCCGCCACTATTTCAGCTGGGGGAGATACAGAAGGCGGCGCAGATCCATATTTAATATAAAAAAACGCAAGTCCCGCAAGCATACCAATCGCAATAATAACCGTATTGCTCATCCCCCCCTTTTTGCGAGGATGTTCATTTTGCTGCGCTTCTTCGTGATTGATCTGATCATCATAAAGCGCCTGTTCTTCAAGTTCATCCAGCTGCAGATCGTCAAGATCGTCGTACTGTTCCGATGGGTTATTCGGCGTTGTCATCGTGATACCCTATTCAATAGATGTTATCTGGGCGCGGCGGATTGGATAAGCGTGTTTGTCGCCCCTGTGGCTGCCGCATTAAACCCGGATTGAAGTCCGGCAGCAAGAGGATTCATGGCAGCTGGTTGCGCCGGCATGTATCCTTGTGTCCCATACCCTTGTTGCTGCAGCTGCAAAAGCTGAAGCATCTGTGCCTGGGACAGCGTTCCATTTGCGGCCGCCTGTTGCTGCGCTGCAGCGGCGGCATCCGATGCGGACTGGTCCGTTACCGCTTGGGTAAACAAAATACCGATGGGGGTCCCCGCCGCAACACGGATCATAACCTGTACTTTACTCGCTTGATCATCAAGAGCATCTGCAACCCCGTCAAACGATTGGCTAATCCCTTCCGCGATGGCTTCAGAGAAATCAGGATCATTGGATGATGTTGTTGTCGAAGAATCCGATTGTGTTGTCGCCGTTTGTGTTTCAGCCAAGGCACTGCCTACACCTGAAATAAATTTGGCAGCAGCCGGAATGATATAGCGTTCAAAATAACGATGATCAATCTCGGTCACAACCCCTGGCAACGTGCTGCCCGGATCAATGGCAATGGCCTGAACGGGAATACTTTCCCCCTTTTTCGTCACAAGCTGGGTAAAATTCAGCGTCAAGTAACGATCTGTTTTCTGAAAGCTACCAAGCAGACGGCTTCCTGATAACTTACCGCTGCCGATCATCGCCAGAACAGGGCCGGGCGCATCGGAATTCGCCTCAATAATTAACTGGCCGTATTCGATTTTTGCTGCTGGAATTAAAATCTTTGGTGCCGCGGCAGCTGTCTGGGTTGCTGATGCTGTTTGAATAACACCGCCAGATGTTGCCCCACCATAAGAGGCATCCGCCGTTTGAGATTGAGGCAACGAGAATCCTGCATCCGCTTCGTTCATGCCGGGGGGGGTGCGTGCACCGGCAATAGATGTCAAATATGACCCCATGCTTTGGGCACGTTGCTGAATCAGTTGTTGTTCCGCCGCCGCATTATCAGTCGCCTGCTGCGCCTGAACGCGCATCTGTTCCGCCTCTTGCTGGCGTTTATATTCGTCCTGAATCTGGCGGAAACGTTCGGCTGGATCTTCTTTTGGTTCGGGAACTGTCACCTGCGCAGAAGTGTTCAAGGGGTCAATATTGCGAGGGATCACAACACTGCCCCCGGTTTCACGCGCCGCCTCATATTCCTGGCGATTAACCTCTTCGACTGCTTCTTTGTATTGTTCGGACGGTTTTGCATCAGCCCCACCTGTTGCATCGCCCGTTCCCATTGCGATTTCAGATGGGGGCGCCTTGGCCTGCTGGCCACTCCCCCCAAAATAAAAGATGGCAATAACAATAAGAACAAAGCCGCCAGCAACCGCCGCAATTTTCAACAGCGGGTTGTTTTTGATGTCTGCGTTTGGTTGATCATCAAAGCCAAGATCAAATTCTTCGGCGGGTTCCAGATCGTCTTGATTATTGGACTGATTGCTCATTCGTCTTTTCCTCTAATTCCTTAAGCTGGGCACGTACCATTTCCCCCTGATCCGACAACAGTAAAACAGGGGCATCAGCCAGCGCATAAACGTTCATTCCATCCGCAGACCTTACCGATCCATTCCACGCGGGCGATAAAAGCGTAAATGGCGTTCGCACATATGTTAATCCATTGATTTTATATGCTGTTGTACGACCATCAACGCCGCTGACACCCATTTTCACAGCGGATGGGGGCGGTACCCCCTCCATCACACGGGTCAACGTTTCATCCCCAGCTGTTAATTTATTCCCTTCGGACTGGGCAATCAAGGCGGGTACAGCCAGCGGCCCATCTTCGGGGACACGGATATCCAATCTATATTGAACCACTTCGCGGCCCGTCCGCAGGGTGAAGGTCAGGGGTGTTTGAAGCCCAACAAGCCGAACAGACAAGTTCCCATACGCATATTCCGATAGCGGAATAATCCGCATAATATTTGGATACATCGGAAACTTTTCATCCGCATTTTGCGTTGCTGATTTCACCTCAAAGTTACCGGCCCAGGTCATATCCTTAATCGGCCAGGGCTGACCCGTAATATCCAAAAAGCTAACAGTGGACACGTGTCCCGTTGCCAATTTAAATGTCATGGGTTTCACCCCAGGATCCAAAGAAATGGTTGTAAACGACACCTCTGGCTTTGGATATGCAAGCGGTTCTTCAACCGCCTTTTGGTTACGGTCCATCCGTGTGAACGCATCGCGAATTTCATCGGGTTCCAACGGTAACATGCCGTTCATCATTGATTCAAAGGAACGAGAGCGCATTTGTTCTTCTTTTTCCTCGGCGGACAGGGGCGCTGGCTGTTCAGACCCAAAGGGCAAATCCATTCCGGGAATGTCCGTCGTATCTGCAGCCGGGGTTTCCCCCGCCGGAGCCGGAGACGTTCCCGTTGATGCCGACGCCTGCTGTGCCTGTTTATCCACCAGACTGGGAAGTTTGCCCGATAAGGTATCCATAAGGGAAGGAACCGCGGGTGTCCCTGTGGGAACAGGATTTTGAGCCGGCGGCTGCGCCGCCGATGGCGCGGGTTCACCCACTGCTGCCGGGGATGAGGCCTGCTGTGATGGCACAGCCGCCGCAGACTGGGCCGCAACAGGATCCGAAAAGATAAAGAGGGCGACCACACCAGCCATTCCCATAAGAAAATTAGTAACTCTTTGACGTTGTTCCATTGCCCAGCTCTATTTGTTCACCTTTTCCACAGGATAAACGTCTTGAAGATCAGACGCAAGCCTTGGATATGTTTTGTCGCACCTGTCCTTTTTTGGACCCCCTAGTTCTGGTTCCGTGATACCCACTGTTCAATCCCAATTCCATTGGGTGATTCAAGTGTTGGAACCCGAACAATTAACATATTCACTACTAAGCGATTAGAGCGCCGGGCGCCGCCACCTTCAAACGTGACAACCAGCGGCAATTCGACCCGCCATTCATAACGTGGGCGGCCATTGGGCCCCATTCTTGTCCCTTCTTCGGTAATAACAGGGGCGCCCGCTGGCGCAGCTGTTATATTTTGCAGGCGACCCGTAATTTCTTCGAACGTACCGGATTTTTCAAGGGACGTCACAAAATTCTGCCATCCCAAACGGGTAAAGTTACGGGATGATTCCTGCAACCGGCGGCGATAATCGGATGGGCCGAACGTCATCACTTCGGTCGCCGCTTGAGCCGCCCAGGCGGTTACGGCAGCCGTGGATAGATTCGGATCTGTCACAGGAACCATTTGGATCAAACTGCCGTCCTCACGCGTTGCAAAATAGATATTTTCTTTTTGGTTGACGTGAACAACGTAAAACATCAAAAGCAATAAAATAACAATGACCATGGCCTGCATGATCGAGACACTGAGCAAAACGCGGTAGCCATCCCGGTAATATTCGTTCCGTTCCACGACCACGCCAAGGCCCCGCACAGGAGGTCTTTGACCGCCTGTTGATGCGTCGTTCATTGCGCGTGTTGGCCTTTTTACGTTTAAACCCGCCATGTCACCCCAGTTTTGTCGCCTCAAGTCGCCTCAATATGAATCACTCCGGACCAATATACCCTTTTTAAAGCAAAAGGATAAGACCTTTAGTCACAAAAGAAATAAAAGAAACAAAAGAAAAATTTCCAAAAATGTTTTTCGAAACCACCTTAAATATGATATATTAACGGTAATTGAATTATCGCAAGTAATAGAGTGGGTTGAGGGGCTGTGCTGGATAAAAAGCGTTTCCTGGTATTTTTGGGGGCGGGGGCTATTTTAGCCGGGGTTTCCTTTGGGTCCTCTACTGCTGTTGACGCCCAGTCCAATTTAGGGGCGGCCGTTACAGCCGCACAAAAGGCCGTTAACGGCGCCGTGAATGATGCAAAAGCCGCCGTGAATAATGCAGCAACCGCCGCCGCCCGAAGTGCGCTCAATGATGCTGCTGGCGCTGTGACCGAACAAGTCACCACAACGGTTAACCAAGTTCTGGCGGATTATGGTGTTGATCTGGGACCCGTTGGGGCCCAGCTGGGGGTGGACTTATCCAGTTTGGGGGCAACGCAGCTTACCGAAACGTTGGGGCTTGATGCCAATCCCTTGGGCGGGAATCAGTGTTCCCCGAATAAAGAAGCGGGTAAGGTTGCTGTCTGGTACGGATCTCAACAGTGCTCTACGTCCAAATCATCCGATAAATGGTGGGAGGATGATCCTGAATTCGCGCCAGCGATGCAGACTTATCTGCTGACAGATATCTATGAGAACAAAATTGTCAAAGATTTCTGGGAAACCCATTATCGCCCAGCGCTGCAGGCCATGGCGGCATCGCGTACAGCAACGTTAACCGCCACATCCGGCATGATCGGAAAATTTCAGGACGCCATCGCTCAAAATAAGACAATGGGCACGTTGCAAGAAATGCAGGCACAGATCTATAAAAACTATACGCCATCTGATGGACTTTGCCGTTTTGGGACCACGGTCCGATCCCTGGCCGCCAGTGAACAAATTGCCTTGTCAAATGCCCAACGTATGGGAACAATCGCGCAATCACGCATGCTGGGGACTAAAAATACAGCAGCCGCCACGGGTTATGCCGAAGACCGGAAATCACGTCTTTCTCTCGTCAAGTCTGTTTACTGCGATCCGTCATCGAATGATGGAAAACTGGCTAGCCTGTGCGGCAAAGGCGGTATTCCAACCCGGTATAATAAGGATTTGAATTACAGCCGCACGGTCGGTAACAAATATACCCTAAACCTGAATTATGCCGATGGTACAGTCACGCCGGATGAACAAGATGTCCTGATGCTGGGGTATAATCTTTATGGGCACGATGTTCTATCCCGCTATACCGATGCCATGGCCCGCGATGCCACCGGGACCGAAGGCGTAAAGGATACTTACCGAAAACTGCGCGGGCTCACGGCCATCCGCAATGTGGCCCGGTCCAGTTATGATCATGCAGCCTCTATCCGCAGCACGGGTGCACCTGGATCGGCTGGCTTCGTTAAAAATGTTATGTACGAAATGGGCATGTCCGATAAAGATATTCAAACATATATCGGGGCATCTGGGGCTGAACCCAGCTATTATGCCCAAATGGGTGTTCTGACCAAATACATGTATCTCAACCCTAATTTCTATACAAACCTGATGGATAAACCCGCAAACGTTGATCGTCAACTGGCCGCCATGCAAGCGATCGGATTAATGCAGGAACGCGATATCGCCGAAACCATGTCGCGGCAAGAACTGCTTATTTCCCTTTTGCTGGAAATGAAAATCCGCAATGAACAAAACGACGTGATGCGCCGCCAAGGCCAAAGCGGCAGCGCACAAGGGGGGAGATAACGCATCATGAAACGCTCTTATCGCCTGTCTTTTTCTATCGCTCTTTTTGCCTGCACCCTTTTGGGGATGATGACTTTTTCCACATCCGCACACGCAAAATGTGTTGTTAAATGCAGCAGAATTTCAAGCAATCCATTTCCGTGCAAATCGTCTTGCGACCAGCAAACATGGTGGGAGGGGCAGAATTTTACGGACTCGCAGAAAAAGTTTTTAACCGATACATTTTATCAGCAGAAAATTATTGGTGAATTTTGGACGTCAAAATTACGCCCTGCGCTGCAAGCCATGACAGCCCAAGATATCGCATCATCAACCGCCGCCACCGGTATGATCGGTAAATTTGGCGACGCATCATCGTTCCTGGATACCCAGCTTACGCTTCAAAAACTTCAGGCGCAATCCTATACAGACTATACACCATCGGATGGGTTATGCCGATTTGGAACGGGCATTAAATCCCTTGCAAAAAGTTTTATAATGGCGCGCACCACCGGTGAACAGATTGTTCAGATGAGCGAGGATCGGCTTCTGGGCCGGCGCGGCGCATCCGGATCAAATGGCCCGTCATCTGACAAGATTGGAGAGCAAGTCGATTTTCAAGAACGGTACTGCAACCCCAATGACAATAACGGCATGATGAAAGAACTGTGTTATCCAAACAGCAGTAAGCCAATGTCATCCCCCCAGAACTATGATAAAGATATCGACTTTGTCCAGACGTTTATGGCGCCAAAAACATTAGATATCAATTTTACCGATGGCACATTAACAGATGGCGAACGGGATATTATGGCCCTTTCTCGTAAGCTATATGCAAACGACGTCTTTGATAGCCTGCCTGTTGATGCGTTTTCGGATGATGCATCGGCAACACGATCAACCCGTTACCTGGATTTTCGCCAGATCGCTGCGC
>CAZQLB010000002.1:0-31719 GCA_964593915.1 uncultured Pseudobdellovibrionaceae bacterium | reverse complement strand
CTTGTATTTTGCCCGATAGATTTGGGCACACCACGGCTGTTCTAAAAGGATACGGTTGGCATAAACTAAGATGTCGTCAAAATCTATCCCACCGCTTTTGAGCAGGGCTTCTTGATAAGCTTGGTAAATCTCGAAAAAGCGTTCGTCGTGGCTTTCATATTTCTTCCTGATTTCGTCTTCAGACAGAAGCTCTCGCTTTACGACAGAAAATTGAGTCATATATTGGGTTATAATTTTCTCACGCTCTTTTTTTTCTCGATCATCAGAGATATTTAAGAATGTATCGATGTCCGTGCCATTGTCGCGCAAAGATTGAAGAAAAACAGTTTTCCTATCTTGGTCGCGCTCATAGATGTGTAATTCGGATGGTAGGCCGATGGTGTGTCCATATTGTTCTAGAACGCGCTGGGCGACAGAGTGGATGGTTCCAATCCAACATCTGTCTTGAACATCTTCTATATCAATTAGTCGGTTTAACATCTCCTCTGCAGCCTTATTGGTAAAAGTAAGTGCGATAATCCCATCTTTTTTTGTATTTTCTAGAATGTATCGTACACGCTCCGTCAGAACACGGGTTTTTCCTGTTCCAGCTGACGCCAGAACCTGCATCGCTCCGCCTATAGCGGCTTTTACTATACCCTCTTGGGTTTGAGACAGATTAGTCATGTCTGTATCCATCCTTTAATAGCATTGAACGCATCCAAGGCAGCTTGAATAATCAACTGATTGGTTTTCTTATTGTTGGGATTTTCTCTAATGACGTCAGCCAAGAACGCTGAATATCTCGTTTTAATTTTTTTCATGCTAACGATTAAAGCTTGATCATTTAGGGCATTAATTTCAGCTCTCTTGGCGGCTTTAGCTAGATCGTTCAATGTTTCATCGTTTGTCTCATAGCGAAACAACGCCTCTTTAACCTCGTCTTGTATTTTAAGAACGTTGACTAACTCTGCTTCAATATCATTTGGACTGGCGCAGTATGCTATGCCAAAACTGTGAGCATTCAAAGGAACGCCTTCATCATTAAGTTTCTGAATTTGATCATCAACCTTTGTTTTAGCGTTGCCATCATTATCACTGATAATAAACACAGGGATACCAAAGCTACACGCAAGCTTAATGAATGCAGAATAATTATTTACGCTTCCAACATTAATGCAAGAGACCCCAAGGCTAAACATAGAACGCCCACCAGTGAAGATTTCAAACATCGCTGGGATAAGCTGTTCTTCTGTAATGCCTTCAAAGAGTACTAAGGCTCGAGAAAATAGGATTTCTCCGCGATGTGCCATTATTTCCCGTGCTAATTTCTTTTTATCATCTGAAGAAATAGCGTATTCCAGCTTCTTGGCGATAATCCCTTGCTGCATTCTAATTAATGAGCGCAAATGAGAAATATCTGGCATAGAAGCGATATAAGGGGAATGCGTACTGACGATAACCTGGGCATTTGTAGCAGCCAGTTGATCATATAAGGTTTTTTGCGCATTCGGATGTAGGTGGGCTTCTGGTTCTTCAGCGGCCAAGATTGGAAAAAAGGGTTCGACTTCTTCTTCATGCTTTGTCCTAAGAGTTTCCATGAATGCCCTGACCGTCAGCATCGAAGCCCAGCTGCGGGTTCCCATACCATGATATTCCATGGCAAAAGTGTTTTTTTCTGTTTCGCCAAAATGGACAGAAAAATTCTTAGATAGGTCTCGCATCTTCTTGGGAAAAGGGGTAATTTCAGCATTCCCTGCGCCTTGAAAAGTTTGGTTCAACTGTGTGAGGTGATCTTTCAAGCGTTGAAGGTCTGTGCTTTTTGCAACCGCTTCTTTATTTATTTCCTCGATTGCTTTTTCAAGATCAGAGATTACCTGTTTGTCGTATTCGACTCCTGATAAGACCTTCCCGACAAAGGAAGACTTATCCTTGAGTTCGGAATGGATGTCGCGCTGGGCCTCTATAGAAAAGAAAGGAACGCTCTCAATTTTCGAAGACATCTTGGTCAGCTTACCAGCTCCAGTAATCCAAGTGGAAAAGTCAGGCCATTTCTCCATCGTATGCCGTTCAGTTTGGAAGCCACCTTTTACCAAATTTGGAAAAACTTTTGTTCTTATTGCAACATACTGCTTGCCGTTAGCTTCGGATTTAATTTTGTCACCAAATTCAGCCTGCCATGCTTGATCAAATTGTTCGTTATCTGAGATGGGGACGATACGGGCATCTACAAGGATTTCGCTTGCCTTGGTTTCATTACCCTGACTATCCGCACCAATAAAAAAGTCTTCCTCAGTTACATATCTGCCATAGTCGCCCATGGCCAAGCCGACGGCCTTTAAGACAGTGGTTTTTCCGGAGTTATTTGGCCCGATTAGAACCGTCATCGGCGCAAAGGTAATCTCAAGATTTTGGATTCCACGAAATCCAGAAATGCGCAGACAATCCACTAAGATATCTGATTTCTTAGTAGGTGGCTGTGTAGCAGTTTCTTGAGTTGTTGATTTTTCTAAAAGTTCCATCAAATCTCTCTCGCTTCTCTAAGCGCGCGGGTAAACATAAGTTTGAATACCTGTTCACGTGCGGTTGCATCAGTCATGACGATGTTTTGCATCTGGTCGTCACGGGCAAAGGATTTAATGATCCCCTCAAAGAACGCTTGAGTAAAGGCTGAGTAAACTACGTCAGGCGGGTTGTTCCTCAGCATATCCTTCAGATCTTCGTTATCCAGAATATTGCGGTTTACTTGCTCAAAGCGCAGGAAATCGTCCTTACTAAACTCTGTTCCATGACGCTGGTTAAAGTTGTCGATGATCTCGGAAAGTGTGCGCTCTTCATCTTCTGTGTAGGGTTTTGCGCCAAACTCAGTGATGGGCTTCAGCGCAGTGGTCGATCCTGCATCAAGAGAGGCACTTTTCGCTTCCTTGTGATCCAGTCGGAAGGCGTGGAGGCGCATCATGTCCTCTGTGATGGTTACTTCTCCTGGCACCTGGCGGTTCGGCAGAAGTTTGGCTAACAATGATGCATAGGAGAAAAGCTTTTCAAGCGTCGTATCTTCAAGCCTCATGACCTGAGCAACAAACGCGTAGAAGCGCATATAACTCTTGAGGAGTTGCCGGAATTCCTCTTGCTTGCCTTCGTCTTCTTCAGCCTCAAAACGCTGGACGGCGTTGCGGACAAGTTTCTCAAGCTCGATGCGGTCATGAGCTTGCAGCCTGCTTTTGAAATAGATCTTTGTAAAGGCTTCGACGTCACCGTCGTCAATTATGTGGAATTTCTTGATACGGCCTTCAAGTTCGTAAACCTGATTGGGATTGCTTAATGCCTCAAGGTGAGTTGCCTCAAAGAAGGGTTTGAAGGCATCTTGTATGTCCTTCACCGTGTTTTGGAAGTCCAAGATAAAGGTTTTGTTCTTGTCGGGATAAGTGCGGTTCAGGCGTGAAAGGGTTTGCACAGCCTGCAAGCCATCTAGTTTTCTATCCACATACATGGCGCAAAGTTTGGGCTGGTCAAAGCCAGTCTGATATTTCTCAGCCACAATCAAAAGCTGATAATCCTTGCCATCAAATTTTTCTGGAAGTTCTGTTTCAGCGAAGCCATTGATCTGAGCTTCGGTATAAACCGCGCCTTCGTCATTTAGCTCGCCAGAGAAGGCAATCAGCGGTTTGACACCCTGATATTTCTTGTCCTCGATATATTTCCTGATTGCCTGATAGTATTTGAGCGCATGAATCCGGCTTTGCGTCACAACCATGGCCTTGGCCTGTCCATCCAGTTCATCGGCCACATGGCGCAAGAAGTGCTCGACGATCACTTCGACTTTTTGTGCGATGGCTGTGGGGTGGAGGGTCGCAAAACGAGCGACTTTACGCTGGGCTAAACGCACTTTAAAGCGAGGATCGTCCTCAATGGCCTTTTCCAGTTCGTAATAGGTCTTATAGGTCATGTAGTTCTGGAGAACATCCAGAATAAACCCTTCCTCAATCGCTTGCCGCATTGAGTAAAGATGGAAAGCGCGGGGAAGACCGTCAGCACCCTTGGTTCCAAACAATTCCATCGTTACGTTTTTGGGTGTCGCGGTAAAGGCAAAATAGCTGATGTTTTTTTGCGGCCCGCGCCCTTTTTGCGTTTCGGCAACGGCCTGTTCAAGATCGTCCGGCGCATCTTCGCGTGTCAGCGTATCGGCCATGTTTTCACGGTGCGTTCCCGCCATTGATCCATGCGCTTCATCCACCAAAATGGCGAATTTCCGTCCGCCTTGGCCTGATATTTCCTTCAGATGGTCGGTTGAAAATTTATGGATGGTGGTGACAATGATGCGTGCACCTTGTTGAATAGCCTCTTTAAGCTGTTTTGAGGTTCCATCAATCTTTTTGACGACGCCCTTTGTCTGCTCGAATTGCGCAACGGTATTCTGTAGCTGGCGATCAAGCACAACACGATCAGTCACAATAATCGCCGTATCGAAAACAGGCTTGTCCTGCGCATCATGCAAGGTAATCATGCGGTGCGCTGTCCAGCCGATAGTGTTGGATTTTCCTGAGCCTGCCGAGTGTTGAATAAGATAGCTGTGCCCAGAGCCGTTGGCTTTTGCATGCTCCATCAGCTTCAAAACAGCATCAAGCTGTTGGAAGCGGGGGAAGATCATCGCTTCTTTGCCGTCTTTATCGACATCCAGGTGGATGAAGCGCCCAACGATATCCAGCAATATCTCGCGGGAGAAAATGGCTCTGCAATCTGGTAGGTTTTTATACAGATAGGCGATGCGGAAATCGTCGGTCACATCGGGGTTGCCCGCACCACCATCGCGCCCACGGTTAAAGGGCAAAAAGCGCGTCTTGCCATTGTTAAGGCGCGTGGTCATGGAAACATTGTCCTGATCCAGCGCAAAATGCACCAAGGCACCACGCTTAAAGGTCAGGAGCGGCTCGCCAGCTGGTGATCGGTCTTTGCGATATTGCGTCTCGGCATGGCGGAATGTTGTGCCTGTAAAAGTGTTTTTGCATTCCAGCGTAGCCAAAGGAATGCCATTCACGAACAAACCAATATCGATGCGATTATCGTTCTTGGTACTGTATTCAAGCTCATCAATCACGCTCAGAATATTGGTATTGTATAGCCGCAAAAGATCATCATTGAGGCCAGATGCTGGCTTGAAATAGCACAGTGCGATTTTGATATTCGGAACGAGCTTAATGCCAGAGCGCAGAACATCCAAAGTGCCGCGCTGGGAGAGAGCTTTGTCCAGTTGCTTAAAAAACTCGGTTTCGGCGGCGGTGGTGTATTGCTCTTCCAACTTCCGCCATTCTTCAATCTGGGTGGATTTAACAAACTCCATGAGGAGAGCTTTATCAAGCGCGGAGGCACGGTCGTAATCGTCCGAATTGCGCTGGCGGTAGCCATGGTTCTTCACCAGTTCGTCGATCAGGTGATATTGAACCACGTCTTCACGGTGGATGGCATCAGCCGAATAAGTGCGTTTTGGTTTGTCGGTCATGCGCAAGCCTTTTTACTTTCTTGTGGCATGTTGTCTGCAAATTTTTTTCCAGACATTGTATGCAATATGAGTGCTATTCGTTTCTCGTTCAGTAAAGAAAGAAACGAATCTTGTTCTGCGACCATTAATGAGCGCATACCTGCAACTTCTTGGATTAGAGCATCAATTTTACTTATCTCTAACTCCAGTTCTGCGACAATTCTTTTCTGCTCTAATATTTCTGGGTGCGCCACATAGTGATTTGGAAAGTCATCAAATTTAATGGATTGTCGGACACCACCGCCTAGAGAATAGTAAAATTTGGCTAAATCCATAGCGAGCATGAAATAAAACCAATATTTATCATAATGGTTTTTATTCACGGAAACCACATCGTAGGCGGACGTAATTATACCTCTATAAGTGGAGTAGGCTTGGCGAAGGCTTCTTTTGTCATTCTGAAGATCGGTAAATCTAAAGACTATATCTCCAGGTTCTACGATTTGGTATCCTTCAAAGCTCTGAGGAACAAGGCCTTCTGTATTCTCAATGTCTTTTTCTACTATCCGCCCATAGCTAAGTGACAAAAGATTTCTTTCAATCATTCCAGTATTTTTATTTGTCTTCTTGCTGGATAAAACCCCCTTCAATTTGGAAATTTTCCAATTCGACGAAGGCACGATGCCATGAACCAACTCTTGAATCGTTTTCATGAGCAAACCTCCTCTAGTAGAGAGCTAATCTTTTTCTGAAATATGCTGAGATCGTAATTAATATCATCAAGTTTTCTGGGTCTATAATATTTAAAGAAGTATTTATTGAAGTTCACCTCATAGCCGACCCGACCGACTTTTTTGTCAATGGTATCTTGATAGGTATCATCAACCCAAGCGTCAGGCACAAAGGGCGTAACCTCGCGCGCCACATAGGACTTCCAGTCTTCTTTAAGCGGCACCAGTTCGTGATCGCGGAGATCACTGTCAGCTTCAACATTGCCGTCTTTATCTGTGCAGGCATCAGCTGTTTCGTCTCTTTCCGATAGCGCAGAAAGGAGGGATTTTTTTAGCGGGGCTTTAATATCTTGTCCCTTTAGGGACTTACTCAAAACTTTCTCAAAAGCATCGCGGTTTTTGAACAAATCAGCAGGCATATTTGATAGCGCATTCAGCAGCGTCCCTTGCTCCTCAATCGTCAGTTTCAAGAAGGCCTTTTCCAACTTCAAGCGTTCAAGTCGCTCAGGCGAGACTTTGAAGTTTAATTTTAGGGGGCGTTCAATACGAATTTCCCGATACGCAAAGTCGGCATTGTCGAAGATTTTCGAATATTCCCCCATGCCTGCTTTGCCGTTGAGCATTTCGTTGTAGATCTTGACAATCTCTTGTCTCGCGCTTTCTGGAATTTCCCTTTTCTTTTCTCCTAGACTTTTACGAAGGGTTTCCCAGAAACGTTCGCAGCTTGCATCAATCAGTTGGACTTTGCCACGGCGCTTTTCGTCTTTTTTGTTGGTCAGCATCCAGACATAGGTTTGAATGCCAGTGTTGTAAAATAGGTCGGTAGGGAGAGCGACAATTGCCTCCACCCAATCGTTTTCAAACATCCAACGGCGAATTTCGCTTTCGCCAGAGCCTGCGCCGCCAGTGAAGAGTGGGGAGCCGTTCATAACAATCCCGATTCGCGATCCTGCCGTATCGTCGCGCATCTTAGAAATCATATGCTGCAGGAAGAGTAACTGACCATCGGATACGCGGGGTAGGCCTGCGCCAAAGCGGCCATCCATGCCTTGATTTTGATGTTCGGCGACGATGGAGTCTTGGTATTTCTTCCAATCCACGCCATAGGGTGGGTTGGAAAGCATATAATGGAATTTCTTATCCTTATGCGCGTCTTCCGTCAGTGTGTTGCCGAAGGCAATCTGTTCGGGGTTGTGGCCTGTAATCAGCATGTCGGATTTGCATACGCCGAAGGATTCAGGGTTAAGCTCTTGGCCATACAGCTCCACCCGAATTTTTGGATTAAAGCCCTTCATGGCTTCTTCCATCAAGGCCAGCATACCGCCCGTACCACAAGCGGGATCATAGACTGTACGGATAATACCAGAACCCACCAAAGCATCGGCATCGTTGATAAGGAGCAGGTCAACAATAAGGCGGATGACTTCGCGTGGGGTAAAGTGTTCCCCAGCTGTTTCATTAGAAATTTCCGAGAATTTGCGTATCAGATCCTCGAAGAGGTAGCCCATTTCGATGTTTGATACGCGATCTGGGTGCAAATCAATCTGGCAAAAGCGGTCAAAAACCTGCCAGAGGATTCCTCCATCCTTCAGGCGTTTCAGTTGATCGGTGAACAGGAATTTCTCAAGGAAGATATCACGGACGCTGGCATTAAACTTGGTGATGTAATCCATCAGGTTTTTGTGCACATCACCTGGATCTTGCCCGTGAATTTTTTTGAAGGTGAGCTGACTGTGGTTATAAAGCTTAAGGTTTCCGCCAACCGCATTGAATAGCATCATGTCCTTGGTATGATCATCAATGCCTTTGGGCAGACTATCAAAAGCCTTGAGCACCATATCTTTAGTCGGTTCTAAAAGGCAATCAAGACGGCGCAAAACGACAAAAGGCAGAACGATCTTACCGTACTCTGACTGCTTAAAATCGCCACGAAGGATATCCGCAATTGACCATGCGAAGGAGCTGAGGGTTTGTACTTTGGCGTTGGTCATTTCTTTTTACCTTTTTTCATTGTGTTCTGGCTTTTGATCCAAGCGTCGATCGCGTCCTTTTTGAATCTCCATGCACTCCCAACCTTAAAGGCAGGAATCTTTCCTTCAGCCACGAAGCGATAGGCCGTCTTTTCGGCTATTTTTAGATAGTCGGCCAGTTCTTTAACCGTCAAAATCTCATCGTCAGACATGCTGATTTTGTTCCCTTAAAAGTGTTAAGGTTGAAAATAATTGAAAAATGTAGAATAGGCAAGTAGGATATCGACATGATCACTATTGGAATCGAAAAGTATCACGGTCTTGTTTACGAAGGTGACGGGAATTATGGGCGCGGTGTTTGGCCTACCCCAGTAATTACGCCTGCGTGCTTTGTTTATCCTTCCGAGGGTGATCTACTAAAGGCGCACTCTTCATCCGACGCCTTTGGCTATCGTTTCCGAGAGGATTCTTTTGACCCGATTGCACGGATCAGGCGTGGACGCTTTTACAATGCTGCACAACAGCAGCCGATGCAATGGGCGCGATGTTCACACCACCCAGGATTTCCGCTAGATGCGATTGATCCGCAGGTTCATGCGAAAAACAAAAGTTTAGAAACGTTTCACGGTAATCCGATCTGGTATAAACATATCCAAGGGAAGCAGGAGCTGCCTATTGTTTTGCTAGGCGTGGATGATCGCTTTACGGCATGGACTATTATAAATGTGGAGGCTATCGTCACTGGAGAAGACTTAGTAACGCTTAAAGCTCGAAACAGTTTTGGTGTTTTGCCCGAAATAATAGAAGATAAAATTCCCTCCGCTTTTAAGGCAAAGCTCAACGAAACTTTGAATGCTTTTGCAGATGAAATACATCGCTCTTCGCCAATATCTGTTATTGATCGCGCGCGCGATGCTGCCGTCTATGCCTTGTTGGCTTACTTTAATCTCCAAAAGGACAATGCGCTGGATTTAGGAGATTTAATTAAAAAATTGAGATTTGAGGGTAGGATTATAGCCGAAAATTCTGCAAATATTGTTGCACGACTTCATGCGCGTGCGAAACCATCCGAACAAGAAAAAAGGGACTTACGCTCTATCAGAGAGCAAGACGCTGATCTTGCAGTTCAATGTGTAGGGGCATTACTATGTGAACTAGGTTTTGCGGAGTGGGGATGATTACTTTCCCCAATTCCTGACCTATAGTTCAATTGCCGATTTGGGATTTGAACCGATGGCATGGCGGTAGCGATTTCATGAGATTTAGGCTTGAAAAAGATAATCTTTTCAAAAGTTTTAGCCCATGCTACGCATACACAACCAACTTAAAATCCGATAACATCCCACAACCCCCCAAAAATGTTATAAATAAAAGGGTTTCCGACAATTTATCATCCGATAGGGCCCGATGAAAAACCGTGACATTCGCTGGTTTTTAGGGTACAAAATAGGGTATACCCAGTTCAATTAAGGTTTATACCCTAAAAACCCGCGGGATATTCGGAACATGCCCAAAATCAAAGCCAAATTGACAGATGTACAAATTCGGAATCTGAAACCAAAAGAAAAACCCTATAAAGTAAATGATGAGGGTGGTTTGGTTATTTTGGTCCGTCCCACAGGCACCAAGGTTTTTCAGTACCCCTATAAGTTGGGCGGAAAATACAATGTTTTTACAATTGGCCAATACCCGGATATGTCATCAACTGATGCTCGGAAACAACGTGATGAGGTTAGGGCTCTCATAAAACAAGGGATAAATCCCAACCAAAAGAAAAAAATGGACCATCGCCTGAATACCCAGGCAGGGGAGCAATCATTTGAATCCATCGCTCGAAATTGGCATTCGAAACAAATTTGGGTTCCTAAACATAAGGCCAGTATTTTAAGTCGCCTTGAAAATGATGTTTTTCCTAAAATTGGCCACAAACATATCAGTCAGGTCAATGCGCAGGATATTCTGGCAGTTCTTTATGAAATTGAGGCCCGAGGGGCCTTGGATATGGCCCATAGGGTTAATCAATATTGTGTTGCCATTCTTGATCATGGTATCGCCATGGGATTGTGCGAATTTAACCCAGCGATTGGACGTGCAAAAGTCCTAAAATCAAAACCAGTTCAACATCGTCCTTATCTAAAAGAGCATCAACTTCCTGAATTTTTACAAAAGCTGGAAAAATATCCCGGTGGTCGGCTTGTTCAGTTGGCTCTTAAACTCTTGCTTTTGACTTTTGTACGGCCGCGTGATCTTCGTGAAGCGCGATGGGATGAAATGAACCTTGAAAAAGGTGAATGGAAAATCAATGAACAGCGTATGAAGAAAATTCATGCGCACCGCATGATTGTAAAAGGTGACCATATTGTTTCTTTATCTACCCAGGCGATTGAAGTTATCAAGGAAATTCAATCGATCAGTGGTCGATGCGACCTTCTATTTCCTGGGGCACGCAAAATTACCAAGCCTATTTCAGATGTTACATTGACCAAAGCTCTTATTATCATGGGATATACGGGTGAAAATAAAGTCGTTCCACATGGTTTTCGATCGACAGCATCAACAATATTAAACGGAAGGGGATACAGGGCGGATGCCATCGAACGCCAATTGGCGCACGTTGAAGGCAATAAAGTTCGAGCGGCGTATCATCATACTGAGTATTTGGAGGAGCGTCGTCAGATGATGCAAGATTGGGGGGATTATTTGGATCAAATGAGGTTAAAAAAATGAAAAAAGAAATTCCTCCCGTATTAAAAAACCCTATTTTAATTAAAAATCCCGCTCCAAAAACTACCTTGTTGGTAAGCGGTTCTTTGGAAGATGTCCAGAGATCATATAAGAAAGATTTAGAAGAAAAAAAGAGAGAACTCGCAAAAACACTCATGTCCAGGTTTATGGAGTTGATAAAATATTTCGAATTAGATCCGGCCTCATCTGATTTTTTTAAGAATTTGTCCAGTTGTCTTTTACAAAACCCCATTACCGGATTACAGATTCAAGAGAAAAAGAAAGAAGGGCCAGGGACAAAATGGGATTATTCAGAACAGATCAGGCTATGGTTCGAAGTTGAAGCTTTAATTGAAGAAAAGAAGTGTGGTCTCAAAGAAGCTTGTAATGAGCTTTTAAAAAGAGACCATTGGAAAGAGATGTTTAAACCGCGAAGACGAAAAAACTCGGGCAACAAAGCTAATTCCGGTGATCAGACCTATTTGGAATCTGTTGCAAAACAATATCATTCTGCAAGAAATCACCCAATTGTGAAGTTTTTCGCAAATACGCAAGAAAAATTCCCGGATAAGAATTCTTCGGAAAGAAAAGAGATCGACATGATTATAAATGATCTTTATGCCAGTACTCTTTCTGGTGGGGGTTGTTAAAAAAAACGGAAATAACTCGATTTATAGTTATTCGACGATGCACTTGGTGCAACCGTCGGACTCCTTGGGTAGGATTGGGCCCATAGGAGTTCGAAATGAAGCAAAACTATATTTTAAGGTTACCAGAAGTACTCAAACGTACAGGACTTTCTCGAACAACATTATATACCCTCATTTCCAAGGGTGAATTTCCTCCCAACATAGCCATTACACAAAGATGTGTTGGATGGGACAGCCAGGCAGTTGATGATTGGGTTCAAAGAAAACTGGCCTCTCTTAATTGTTTAAAAGGGGCCGGAAAATGAGTGTCAATGAATTTTCAGACGCCATAAGGAAGTCTGTTGGAAATATCCAACCTGGCACAATTATCCCGGATGGACAATTGCATCGGGTTTATATCGAAGGTGATCGGCCAGGGTCACAAAACGGATGGTATGTCCTCTTTTCTGGCAACCCTTCGGTTGGCGTATTTGGATCGTGGCGAACAGGTGAAAAACATACCTGGTGTGAGAGGTCGAATAAGACAATCACCTCTTCTGAACGTCAAGAATTTAGCCATCGGGTGGCAATGGCGTTGAAAGCCCGCGACGATGATGAACGCGCTCGACACAGGGCGGCCCGTGACAAGGCACATGACATTTGGATGAATTCTCCAAAAGCACCTGACAATCATCCATATCTGATAAAGAAAGGAGTTGGCAATCATAGCCTGCGCCTTTCAAGAGGGGCCCTTGTTATTCCCCTGCGGGATAATACGGGCAACCTGCACAGTTTGCAATTCATCGATGGTAAGGGCAATAAGCGATTTTTATCGGGCGGGCGCATTAAGGGGTGTTTCTTAATGATTGGCACCCCCGGGCCTGTGGTCTGTATCGCCGAAGGTTACGCGACAGCGGCGAGCATTCATGAGGCCACATGTCATGCAACTGTTGTGGCGTTTAACTGTGGCAATTTGAAAGCTGTTTCCCAAACGCTGCGTCAGGAATTTCCGGCAATCAAAATAATTGTCTGCGCCGATAATGACACTCACACTCCGGGTAATCCCGGCCTGACCAAGGCCACAGAGGCTGCCGTAGTATGCGGCGGGTTCTTGGCTATTCCCCCCTGTCATGGGGACTTCAATGATCTGTATTTGGGAGGGCAATAAAATGAAAACTCAAAATAATCTCATCACAATAGACCGCGAAGAAAACCAGCTACAAGACTTGACTGAAATCATCAATCAGGCCCCACAAATACCTTATGTCCATGACGAGTTCAAGGTTGATTCATCCGGTACTTATAAAGTTGAGGGTGATAATGACATTGCGATTTGTGATCCCTTGTACATTGAAGCTTTGACCCGTGATGAGAGAGGAAATAGCTGGGGACATATATTATCATGGCATGATCAAGATGATCGCTTACATACCTGGGCAATGCCAAGTGAAATGTTGGGCGGGGATGGAGCCGATTATCGCCGTATTTTATTATCGCAGGGTCTGGGTATTCGTGCTGGGAAACCTGCGCAAGCTGCCTTACATAATTATATTTTGATATCAAGACCACCTGGCCGCGCATTATCCGTCACGCGTCCTGGATGGCATGACACCCGCTATGTGGGTGTAAATGGGAGTGTTTATGGTGAGGGGACTGATAGACTATGCCTGCTATCGCATGGAACGTTACCCAAAATTGACCAGAAAGGGTCGTTACAAGATTGGCAGGACTATGTTGCCCGCTATGCTGTGGGCAATAGTCGGTTGACGTTCGCTATTTCAGTGGCATTGGCAGGACCATTACTTTGGTTCGCGGGTGAAGGGTCAGGAGGTTTTCATTTAGCGGGTGGATCGTCCACTGGTAAAACAACAGCTCTGCGGTGTGCAGCATCGGTTTGGGGTACCACGATGCGTAGTTGGCGCACCACTGATAATGCTGCTGAAAGTTGGGCACGGTTTAGCAATGATGGTTTTTTGCCCATTGATGAATTGGGCCAGGTTGATGGCAAGGCCGCTGATCAGATGGCCTATATGTTGGGCAATGGTCAAACCAAGGGGCGTGCGAATAAAGATGGTATTGCCAAAGACGTGGACGAGTTCCGGTTGGTGTTTTTATCGACAGGAGAAGTTGGTTTAGGCGATAAAATAGGTGAAGATCGAAAAAAATTAAAGGCAGGCCAAACGGTACGGATGGTTGAAATCCCCGCTGATGCAGGGAAAGAAATGGGTATTTTTGAGAATTTGCATGGTATTCCCAATAGTAGCGATTTGGCTAATCTTTTACGTCAGGCCAGTCAGGACTATCAGGGCTATGCCGCCGATGCATTCATCAGCTCCATCGTAGGTTATGGTGTAGGTGTAATCCAAAGGATCATACCCGAATTAATAGAAGTTTGGCTTAAAGAGAACTGCCCGATAAAGGCCGATGGTCAAGTGATGCGCGTTGCACGTCGTTTTGCATTGGTTGCCGTAGCAGGTGAGTTGGCTGCCAGTTTTGATATCTTGCCCTGGCCAGATGATGAGGCAAGCCAGGCGGCCGCCCGGTGTTTTAACGACTGGTTGCAAGAACGTGGTGGAATGAACAATCATGAGATTACCCAAGGTTTGAAAGATATCGTCGGATTCATTGAACGCTTCGGTAATAGCCGGTTTTCAGATTTCGATAAGCCTGATGAAAAAATTATCGACCGGATTGGATTTCGTCGTAAAACCAGTACCGGTGAATGCGAATATTTATTCTTTCCGGATGCGTTTCGTCAGGAGGTGCTGGGTGGATCAAAGAATGATGCTGAAATCATTCGCGCAGCGATTAAAGTAGGATTGATATTGCCTGACGGTGACAATAAGAGCACGCGTCCATGCAACTTGCCAGGATTAAAGAAAATACGGATGATTTGTGTGGTGCCGTCCTATTCTGAACAGGTGGGTGATCATGCGTGATTTGATTTTGCAACTTTTGCCACAAGATGGTGTTCTTGGTGTTCCAGGTGTTCTAAAATATGAGAACCCTACAAAATTAAGCTATTATAGACCAGTGAATGGTGGGACACCCCTGGCGCCTTTGGGTGATCCGGGTGTTCCTGGGCATTCATCAGAACACCTGGAATCAGATGTGCCGAGTAGAGTGTTCCCTCACAAATCTAATGTTTTCAATATTGGAACACCAAGAACACTTGGAACACAGAAACTAGTCAATTTTATTTGTAATATCGAAGAACAACATCAAAAAGGAACAGAATTAGAAACGTATCGAGACTGTAACGTTATCTGGTTAAATAATTACAGGAGGAAAGATCATGTTTAAATTGATGAACAAATTCAAAATCATCGAAATCTTCGGCTATGTCATCGGCATATCTTTGACAGTGTTGTTGTACATCGCTGCATTCTTTTGAAAACAATCAAACATAATCAAAGGGGGAATCATGAGCAGGGGCGGAAAAAGAACAGGATCAGGACGGAAAATAGGGGCAGTCACCACACGCACGCGCGATATTGCCAACCAGGCGTATGCGGAAGGGATTATGCCCCTTGAAGTGATGTTACGAGCTATGCGGTCGTCCTATGACCATGGGGACATTGATGCAGCGGTGTCCTATGCACGACAGGCCGCCCCTTATGTTCATCCACGTTTAAGTGCGATTGAACCTGTATCTCAACATCATCAAGATAATATTATAAGGATCATGCGAGAGGCCCGCGCACGATTGAACCGTCAGCTTGAATGTGAATCTAGTTGAGAAAAAATCTATAAATTTTTCTTATCACTCTATATTTTAGTCACTCTCCGGGCCCATCGTACGGACAAAACAAAAAATCGAAGTGAAACTCCTAAATAAAACTGAACAAAAATTTTTGCTGGATTTATATTCAATAATATTTCTTCTTTATTAAAATCACCCATTTTTAAATATAACAATGAAAGATGTTGATACACATTATTTGCCGTCACAATTATTGCAAACACCGTTCCACAGATAAGTAGATCAGCGATGAAATAAGTTGATTGATGATAGTTCGGTATCCAGATGATCAATTTATCTTGGATCTTTTTGTCCAAGATAGCTTTCGATACTGCCAGCCCAATAAGTGCCGAAACGCATCCAATCGGAGTTAGTGAAATAACATTAATCCCCAATTCTCTTCCCATTTGGATTACGAAGCCAAAGACTAAAAATATCCCCAAAATGGTGTGGATATAAAATGCTCCAATCCAACCTAACCATCTACCAAGATTCATAAAAATTTCAGTGCTTATCTCTGACGGAAATAATAGACTTATTGCAATGTTAAAAATAAGCCAAAGGATCAATAATCCAATCGTTAGAGCTAAAAGAGCAAAATAATTTCTTAAATTTTGATTGGGCATTATATTATTCACCGTATATTCTATGAAAATTTAATCCTTTAAATTTGACCTTATTAGTCATCTTTCATAAGATATAAATTATTGAAAATGTTTCTTATTGGGATTATTGATCAGGCTCTCTGATAGGATGTAATCTTTCATCCCTTTCAAAATACGTTGAGGCCAGCTTTGTTCCGTCATATCTCCCCAGAATCCAATATCTTTCGAACCTTCAACAATAACTTTTGTGTTCGTTCCCTTTTTCTCTTCTTGAATATAAACACCAGCGACAATATTCCAGTCATAGGCCGTCATGCCGTGCTCACCAATAATGAGACCGTTATCGTAACTCGCCTTTTTGATTGTAAATCCTGCGGTTGAAAGACCTTCTTTGGCGGCAAGATAGGCCGTTCTTTTATCAACCCCTCTAAAAAACATGACCTCTTCATATTTTGACCACCCCGTCCGGCCTTCTAGATCTGACGAGAAATTGACTTTATCGGCCGATTGCGGAAGAGATGAAATCGAGACACAGCCCGTCAAAGCCAAAATTAAAAATAAAATCAATGCGAATCGCATTTCCACCTCTCAAATAAAAAGTCACCAGAGATGCCCTCTCTGGTGACCGGAAGTGATAAAGCCGATGTAACACGACCGCGACGGCCTTTAAGCCGAAGCTTTGGACATACGCCGCCGCCTCCCGGTCATAATGATCGAGAAGCGACGTGAAGTTTCGGACACGTCATCCGGTTACATCGAGGTTTATCAGGCCCCGGTCTGCCTTAAAGAGCTGACCAAGGTAATATTGGACAGATGGGGAATATTTTGCAATATATATTCTATAATCTTGACTTGATTAAGTTGTTTTGGATGGCTTGTAAAGGAATGTATGGCCATAACGAATGGAGAATATGGTGCGTTTTGCTTTGATTGATAATCAGCGCGTTGAGGCTGAACCGAAATTAAAGGGATATTGTCCCGTTTGTAATGAACGTGTTATTGCCAAATGTGGTAAGCAAAGAATCCACCATTGGGCCCATCTTGGCGATACTAATTGCGATAAATGGTATGAACCAGAGACAGAATGGCATCGTGCTTGGAAAAACAAATTTCCCACTGAACAGCAAGAATGCATTTTATATGATGATAAATCAGGTGAAAAACACATTGCTGATGTGCGAACTGCTCACGGGCTTGTGATCGAGTTCCAACATTCATTCCTAAATCCAGATGAACGTGCTGCACGAGAGACTTTCTACAAAAATATGGTTTGGGTTGTTGATGGGACACGTTTAAAAAGAGATTATTCACGGTTTCAAGAACATCAGGGGTATTTTAGATCGTTAAATAAAGCGGGTTTTTTCAGTGTCGACTCTATTGGAAAGTGTTTTCCGGTTAATTGGGTTCAAAGTTCTGTGCCTGTCATTTTTGACTTTTCAGGTGTTACGGTGACAGACCACCCAGATATACTGCGTAATGCACTTTGGTGCCTTCTTCCAGGTCGTGTCGGAAGGGAATCTATTGTTGTTTGTATATCAAGGAAAGATTTCATCAATACTACTTTATCGCGCCCCGAACTTCTTCCCGTGAAAGCGATTATGGATGCGCTTGCAAAAAACCATGCAGCAAACATAATGGCTCAAAGAAATTATCAACTGCCTGTCCAATGGATGAAGATCCCTCGGCGAAAAAACTGGCGTCTCTAAAAAAACTGACCCCGTCTCCTATTTTACGAAAAATTTGTGCAATTCTATTTACAGGCGCATATTTATACCATGATGTAAATTCTTCCCGAATAGGCCGGAATCAAATATCAAAAAACCTCATAGATTCAGCCATGTGAATCTTACCCACTTCAATCTTTTGTTTTATTGAATCACTCGGTTCCCAATTATAACGGCGCACACGCAACGTCATTTTCGAAACAACGTAACGTAGCCGTAGTAATTCAAATCTTTCTTTAAAATCTTCTGGCTTTTGGGCTTCCTGCCAATACCCTTCTAAAAATCCATCTAACCGTTCCGGGTTAAAAAATGTGCTCCAACAGGCAATATCGCTCACTGGATCTCCCCCAACGCATTCATCCAGATCCAGAATACCTGTGATATTCTCTCCGTCTGTGAGGAGATTCCAATCGGCATAATCGTTATGAACAAGAACAGGATGTGATGGCGTAAGACGGTAACCCGTTTTTTCATCAAAGAGGTCGCGAATAGCTGTTTCTTGTCGGCTGTTCAGAAGACCTTCCTGCTTTAAAACATCGAGGTTAAACGGAAGGCCAGCCCGAAGGCTTTCGTTGAACGTTGTGTGCAAACCAACAAGCTCTCCTTGCTTTGCCCGTTCATTATCAAACGGACCAAATCCATTGACCTTTATACGATGCATCCGCGCCATCATCCTGCCCATGACGGGCAAACCCGCGGCTTCATCTTGGCCGTTTTTTTCGAGCCAAGCTTTAACAGCAGTTCCTGGGAGTTTTTCGATAACCTGAAAAGAGAAATCGTCGTCGCCTTGAAAATCATGAATGACTAATGTGCTGTACCCCGGTAACCCAGCATCTTTCAGCATACGCGCGGCGCATGACTCTGCATGAAAGTATCCATTCAAAACCCCTTTGGGATGTAACCGAATAATAACATCCCGGCCAGAAGTCAATTTTCCCACCCGTACCGAATTGACGTTTCCCAAGTTCGTTTGGGCATTTGGATCCATTTTTTCAAGGGTATCCAACTTATCATCGCCAAGAGCTGCATTAACGCATGCGATAATTTCAGGGTCTTTAAAATATCTGTGCCTGTCTGCCCAAATTTCTCCCGCCTCTTCGGGGGAAACGGCACGGTCAGTTTGCCAGTAAAAGACATGATGACGATCAGCGATATGTTGTGGGCGAAGTAAATTCATTTTTGATAATTACCATTTTCCTTACATAAATGCAAAACCGATATCCCGGAGTATAAAATCCTAACCAAGTTAGCACGGAGGGAGGAAAAATAAAATTTTGTATGACAATGCTTAATGACTCGATTTTTTGTATAAAATTCTTTAAAAACAAATAAATAAATGCAATTTCTTGGAATAGAAGGGAGCGCATTAAAAGGCAGCGATCTGTTATTTTTTTTAAAATTATAGATTTTCATTGAAAATTAATCGAATGAGAGTTAAATGGTAGGTAACAACACCCGCCACGCCTCTCACGGAAGCGCACCCCGGCGGGTTTTTTTATGCCTGAATCTCGGAAATTCACAAAACAAGCAATCTCCATTGATGAGCAAATTTCCTTGCTTAAAAGGCGAGGACTATATATTGCCGATGAAGCAAAGGCGAAGTCGTGCCTAATTCATATAGGATATTATCGCTTATCTGCTTATGAATTACCCTTACAAAGAGGTGATCATACAAATGAACACCACCAATTTTTGCCGAATACAAATTTTGACCATATCCTAGATCTTTATACGTTTGATAGAAAACTCCGGCTTCTGGTCATGGATGCAATGGAGAGAATAGAGATTGCGATTAAAAGCATGATTATCAATGAGATGTGTATCCCCTATGGAGCGCATTGGTATATGAATAGAACGCATTTTGTAGCACATTTTGATTATGATTCTTTTATCAAATCTATTCATAAAGATATTGATCACGGCAAAGATAGTGAGAATGTAAGAAACATAAGTATCCGTCATTACTATGAAACGTATGATAGCCCAGCCATGCCACCTTTTTGGATGGTTTTAGAGGCGGTGACTTTTGGAACTATCTCCCTAATGTATAGCTGGCTTCCGTATGCAGATCAGAAACGGATTGCAGACCAATTAGATTTGGGTGTTCCAGTATTGAAATCATGGCTCCATACGGCGTCATATACCAGAAACCTATGTGCCCACCATGCCCGACTTTGGAATAGGGTTTATACGAAAACACCAATGATAATGAATACAATTAAGATGGAAATGACTCCAAATACAAAATTTTATGCCCAAACCTTAATGATGAATGTCTTTTTGAAAAAAATATCCCCTGACTCGCAATGGGTAGAACGTCTCAAAAATTTGTTAGATGAGTACCCCAATATCCCAAAGGATGTGATGGGGTTTCCACCTGACTGGAAAATACGACCTATTTGGAATTGAAGGATAAAAAGAAATGCGCCTGACCGACCATGAAATTCGGGATATTACCCGCCTGTTAGAGCAGGGGAAGCCGTTGCCGGATGAATACCGCTTTCTTTTATTTGAAGATAAGCGCGAAGTTGAATTGGTTTGGAACGGTAAAACCAATGAGGTCTGCAATGTTGTCTTACCCTTCCAAACAATCGAACAGGTGGATGAACCCCGTTCCGAAAAGGAAATGAAGTTACAAACCGATTTATTTGATACCGCCACGGGGCGGCAATTAAAGGGGTGGACGAATAAATTAATCTGGGGCGATAACAAATTGATTTTGTCATCCCTGAAAAACGGCCCGTTACGGGAAGAAATCGAAAAACAGGGTGGGATCAAATTAATCTATATCGACCCGCCGTTTGATGTCGGGGCCGATTTTTCAATGAATATTGAAATCGGGGACGATACGTTTACTAAACAACCCAGTGTTTTGGAAGAACTCGCCTATCGCGACACCTGGGGCAAGGGCGCAGACAGTTTTATCGCGATGATCTACGAACGTCTTACTTTGATGAGAGATTTATTAGCGGATGATGGTGGTATCTTTGTTCATTGTGATTATCGTGTAAATCATTTTATTAGATGTTGCTTGGATGATATTTTTGGAAAAGATTTTTTCCAAAATCAAATTGCCTATTCTTATGGGGCTGGTGGAAATCCATCTTCTTTCTTTCCTCGAAAACATGATGATATTTTCTATTATTCAAAATCAGAAACGCCTTATTTTAAAAAAGATGGATTGGTCATGCGTGTTCCATATGATCAATCAACTTTGGACACTCACTATAAGAAAGTTGATGAAAATGGCCGTAAATATAGAATACAGAAAGTTAATGGAAAAGAATATCTAACATATGCAGATGAAGGAAAACTTGTAACTGATGTATGGACAGATATTGGTGCTCAAAACGCCACCTCACCGATATCGAAAGAATATACTGGATATCCAACACAAAAGCCTGAGAAATTATTGGAAAGATGTATACATGCTACCACTCAAAAGGATGACATTATTGCCGATTTTTTTGTAGGTTCCGGCACAACACTTGTGGTTGCCGAAAAGTTAGGGCGGAAATGGATTGGCTCTGATCTGGGAAAATTTGCCATTCACACCACGCGCAAGCGCATGATTAACGTACAGCGTGAATTAAAGGCCGCGAATAAATCGTGGCGGGCGTTTGAAATCCTGAACCTTGGGAAATATGAACGGCAACATTATATCGGGGTTAATCCATCGTTGCGCGATCAAGAAAAGCAAAAACAGTTGGCGGCCAAGGAAAGGGCGTTTATTGACCTGATCTTAAAATCATACAAAGCCGAGGCGGTTGAAGGAACAACAGTATTCCACGGGAAAAAGGCCGGGCGTATGGTCGCCGTGGGCCCTGTGAACCTGCCCGTCACGCGCTTATTCGTGGAAGAGGTTATCGGTGAATGTCGCCAAAAACATATCACGCGAGCCGATATTCTGGCCTTTGAATTTGAAATGGGCCTGTTTCCAACCATTATTGACGAAGCCAAATCAAAAGGAATTGATTTATCTCTCAAACAGATTCCGCGTGAAGTGTTTGATAAGCGCGCAGTCGAAAAAGGTCAGGTCGTTTTTCATGACGTGTCTTTTATTGAGGTTAAGCCGCATATCAAGGGTAATAAAATTGCGGTCGAGCTGACCGATTTTTCCGTGTTTTATAACCAAGACATTTTAAAAGATGTTGAGGAGACATTGAAAGCTGGTGGCAGTAAAGTTGTCGTGGAACAAGGTAAAATTATCAAAGTGACCAAAGACAAAAAGGGCATCGTTACCCGCGACGTGCTGACCCAAAGCTGGAAGGACTGGATCGATTACTGGTCGGTGGACTTTGACTTTGAAAGCAAGAAAGAAGTTTTACAAGTCAAAAACGAAGCTACGGGTGAAACGGAAGAAATTTGGTCTGGCGATTATGTGTTCGAAAACGAATGGCAGTCTTTCCGTACCAAAAAAGATCGTTCCTTGGAAATGACCTCTGCGTTTAAAGAAGTGCCCAAAGGGCGGCGCAAAATTGCCGTCAAGGTTGTCGATATTTTCGGCAATGATACGATGAAGGTGATTGAGGTAGTGGTATAAAAAGATTCAATAAAATCAATAGCTTCCAATTGGGGCGAATTCGCCCTAATTAAAAATCAGAAAGGTTAAGTATATGTTTTTTCAAAAGAAAAAAAGAGAAATTACTGTTCAAGACAATATCGTTTCTGTCGTTGGCGTTAATGGTGAAGATTATATCAGCTTGACAGATATGATTAAGTCCAAGGATGGTGAGTTTTTTGTAAAAGACTGGTTAAGGAATAGAAACACGTTGGAGTTTCTGGCCGTCTGGGAGCAAATGCATAATCCTGAATTTAATCGTGATGGGTTTTTACCCCTTGCAGAACAATCCGGCCTGAACGCTTTCAAAATTAGTGTTAAGGAATGGATTGATAAAACAAATGCCAAGGGCATTGTCGCGCAAACGGGGCGCTATGGTGGTACATATGCGCACCGTGATATTGCCTTTGAGTTCGGTTCATGGATCAGTCCGGTATTTAAGCTGTATCTAATTAAAGAATATCAGCGTCTCAAAGAGATTGAGAACAACCAATATAACCTTGAATGGAACGTCAAGCGGATCGTCAGCAAAGCCAATTATCAAATTCATACTGATGCGGTAAAAACTCATCTGATTCCAATTTCTACAAAATGGAACAAGGATTTTGAATATGCGGAAGAGGCCGATATTCTGAATATGGCTTTGTTCGGATATACGGCAAAAGAGTGGCGTAATCAGAATCCCGAACGGGACAAGGTCGGCGAAAATGTTCGAGACAGTGCCAGTATTAATGACCTGATTGTTTTATCTAACATGGAAAGCTTAAACGCGAAAATGATCCGGGATGGGCTTGATAAGAAGACCCGTTTTGAAAAATTACAGCAAGAGGCTGCTTATGAAATGAGGGTTCTTAGTGGTAAAGATTTCATGAAGTCAATTAAAAGAACGTCAGAAGATGTTTACCAGATTGAGAATAAGACCAACGAGGATTAATAATGGCACTGCACCCTGATTTTCCATCGTCCCCTTATGAAATTCTTGATCCAGAAATCCGTTGGTTTCCGGGGGACGATTTATTTCGTGATATAGGCAGACAAAAACTTCTGCCGCCTTTGGTCGAAAATATTCGTCAACAGGTTAAGGAATGGCGCGATCGTGGATATGAGGGATCAACGGCAACCAGTAAATCTCTTTTGCGGTGGTGGTTTCAGACCGAACATTTAATTCCAAAATCAGACGGAACGGCTTTTAATTTCCGGTATTACTTCGCCCAACGGGAAGCGATCGAGACGATTGTTTATCTTTATGACGTTGTTGGGGTAAAAGACAAACATGACTTAATGCGATATGACGCCCATGGTGGGGTATCGGCCAGTATGTTCCCCGAAGATTGGCTTCGACTAGTTATTAAGATGGCAACAGGGGCAGGGAAAACCAAGGTGATGAGCCTTATTTTAACTTGGTGTTATTTCCACAAACTTTACGAGCCTAATTCACAACTAGCACGGAATTTCTTGGTGATTGCCCCGAATATTATCGTACTCGATCGTATTCGAAATGACTTTGATGGATTAAAAATATTTTTTGAAGATCCCTTGTTGCCCGATAACGGTTATGAAGGTCAAAACTGGCATGATGATTTTCGATTGACTTTACATATCCAAGATGAGGTTCATGTTTCGCATCCAGTGGGCAATATTTTTCTAACAAATATTCATAGAGTTTATTCCGGTTCAGATACGGAACCTTCATTAGATGATGATGACTTGATGGATTATTTCCTCGGTGCAAAGCCTGTTGCCAATACGTCTGACAGTAAGGTTGATTTAGGTGTAATTATTCGAGAAGTTGATGAGTTGGTCGTCCTGAATGATGAGGCACACCATGTTCATGATGAACGTATGGCATGGTTTAAATCTATTCAAGACATTCATAACAAAATGCGTCAAAAAGATAAATTCTTGTCATTGCAGGTGGATGTTACGGCAACGCCACGCCATAACAATGGGGCTATTTTTGTTCAGACTGTCAGTGATTATCCATTGGTAGAGGCAATATCACAAAATGTTGTTAAGCATCCTGTTCTGCCGGATGCCGCAAGCCGAGCAAAATTGCGTGATCCTGAAACGATTGCGTCTGCGATATTTACAACAAAGTATGAAGATCAGCTGCGTCTTGGCGTAGAGGAGTGGCGCAAGGCTTATGAAATTCATGAGAAGGCTGGGAAAAAAGCCATTCTTTTTATCATGACCGATGACACCACAAACTGTGATGAAGTGGCAGAGTGGTTGGAAAAGAATTATCAGGATTTGGGTGGGGCTGTCCTTACGATTCATACCAATAAATCAGGGGATATTGCCGAAAATAAAAAGGGAAAAGATAAGGATGAACTGGATATATTGCGGGAACAAGCTAATAAGATTGACAGTTGGGACAGCCCGTATAAAGCGATTGTTTCCGTTCTGATGTTAAAGGAAGGCTGGGATGTGCGTAATGTTACAACCATTGTGGGCTTACGCGCGTATGCCGCGAAAAGTAACATCCTACCAGAACAGACCCTGGGGCGTGGGTTACGCAAGATGTATATGGGCAGTGGTATAACCGAATATGTAAGCGTTATTGGTACCCCTGCCTTTATGGAGTTTGTTGAGTCTATTCAGACCGAAGGCGTGGAATTAGAAACTGGTGCAATGGGAAAAGGCGCAAAACCAAAATCCCCAATTGTTGTTGAGGTTGATAATGAGAACACCAAAAAAGACTTGGATGCATTAGATATTTCGCTGCCACGTCTGACACCCCGGATACATCGAAACTATAAGGACCTGGATAATTTGGATGTTTTGGCTTTCGGACATAAGAAGGTTGCGTATAAAAAGTTTTCAGAGATAGAACAACGGGAAATTGTTTTTCGCGATATAACAACGGATGAGATCACGCATACGACTGTCTTAACCAGTACTGGGAGTGCGGATCACCGAAGTGTTGTTGGTTTTTTCACTCAACAGATCATGAAAGATTTACGTTTGGTGGGTGGGTATGACGTGCTTTACAGCAAAGTCAAAGATTTCATTCGGGCGGAACTTTTTGATTGTATTGTCGATCTGGACGATCTGAACACATTTAGAAATTTATCTGAAATTGAGGCCACCAGAACCATACAGGTCACGTTCAAAGAACAAATCAATAAATTAACTGTCCAGGATAAGGGGACGTCGGAAATTAAGGATTATATTAAACTGCGTAACACGAGGCCGTTTGTAACAAATGAACAGGCATTCGTGCCAGCGAAGAAAAGTGTATTTAATAAGATCATCGGCGACAGCCACCTTGAATTGGAATTTGCAGCTTTCCTTGAAGGATGCGATGACATCGTTTCCTATGCCAAGAATTATATGGCAGTAGGGTTTAAGATAGATTACGTTAATGCGAGTGGTGATATTTCAAATTATTACCCTGATTTTCTTGTAAAGAAAGATAATAGGCATATTTATATTGTTGAAACAAAGGGTTTAGAAGATCTTGATGTCCCCTTAAAAACAGAGCGCCTTAAACAATGGTGTAGTGACGTAAACGGGCAGCAATCAGAGGTTGTTTATGATTTTGTTTACGTGGATCAAGAAGGTTTCGAAAAATATAAACCAAGAAGTTTCTCTGATCTTAAAGCCAATTTTTTGGCCTATAAAGCATAATGAGGCCATATATTGTTACAAGTTTAAATCTTGATTGCAGTAAATAAATAATAGGGTATATCACAGGGTATAAACTTGATAAAATATATAATAAACCATTTATAAACAATGGCTTATAAGATGTATTTGGATCCTACTCCCGCAACCAATTTCACTGAAACAAACTTTTCTCAAACCGCCTTCGGGCGGTTTTTGCGTTTGGAAAACTCCATATTTAGCGGGCTTTCGCGCAATACCTGTTCCCAAACCTCTGCACAAGCATGACGGCTTTTTGACCCCATTTGGGGTGTTTGGGGCGTTTTCTCTCAAAACCTGAAGGCTTTTTCAAAACAACCTTCAGGTTGTCATGTACTTGATTATCAAGGCTTTGAATGTCCGAACATTTTCGGGTTTTTCTGGGTTCGATTGCTCCTCCAATCGACAAAAACAAACATGCCATCGTCGTTTTTTTCTCTGACCGCATACCAGTCATTTGAGAGTTTTCGCTGGACTAAGGCCGAAAGCGAAGCATGTATGCGAATCCGAGGTAAACCAATGCAGAACAATAACTTAGAACAACAAATCGCCGCCTTGCCCTTTGAGAAGATGAAGGAGCTGAAGGCGTTGTGGCAAAGCTATTTCAATGAATCTGCGCCAGTCTTTAACAAGGCCACGCTGGTGCAGAAGCTGGCTTACCGGATGCAGGAGCTGGAATATGGCGGCCTGAAACCCGACGTGCGTGAACAGCTCAAGGATCTGGCCAATGGCGGCAAGCTGAAACCCCGTCGCAAATTCAAGATGAAGATCCGCCCGCCTGCTGGCACCCGCCTGATGCGGGAATATGATGGGCAGCAGCATTTCGTGACCGTGCTGACCAAAGGCTTTGAATATCAGGGCAAGGTTTACAGAAGCCTGAGTGGCATTGCCACGATGATCACGGGCACGCGCTGGAGCGGTACGTCCTTCTTCGGGTTAGATGGAGGTGCGCGATGAGCAGCACGAAAATCACCAAGCCCATCCCCGAGCAGCCTCGCCGTTTACGCTGCGCGATTTATACCCGCAAGTCATCTGAGGAAGGCCTCGATCAAGAATACAACTCGCTGGATGCCCAGCGCGATGCGGGTGAAGCCTATATTGCTTCACAAAAGCATGAAGGCTGGATGATGGTGCCGGAGTTTTATGATGACGGTGGGTTTTCTGGCGGCAATCTGGAGAGGCCTGCGCTGAAACGCCTGCTCGATGATATCCGCGCTGGGAAGATTGATATTGTGGTCGTTTATAAGGTTGACCGCATTTCCCGTTCGCTCACCGATTTTGCCAGCATCGTGCAGATTTTCGATCAGCATAATGTCTCGTTTGTTTCCGTCACCCAGAATTTTAATACCACCAGCTCGATGGGGCGATTGACGCTCAATATCCTTTTGAGCTTTGCGCAGTTTGAACGCGAAGTGATTGGCGAACGTATTCGGGATAAGTTTGCAGCCAGTAAACGTAAAGGGATTTTTATGGGCGGTGCATTGCCGCTGGGTTATCGCGTGGAAGACCGCAAGCTCTATGTTGTTCCAGAAGAGGCCGAGATTGTCCGGCATGTTTTTGAACGCTTCGTCGCCATCAAATCGATTACCAAACTACTCAAAGAATTGCATGTCGCTAGTTATCGCACCAAGCATTATACCAGCGGCACAGGCCAGATGCGCGGTGGCCAAAAGATGGATAAGCAGTATGTGTACCGCATCCTGAAAAATCAGCTTTATCTGGGCAAGATCGTGCACAAGGACAATGTGTATGACGGCCAGCATGAAGCCATCATTTCCCAAGAGCTGTTTGATAAGGTGCAGAAGCTCTTTACCGAAAGCCCTGTGGCGCGGGGTAATTATATCCGTAACCAGCATCCCGCCTTGTTACGCGGTCTGGTCGAATGCAGATGCTGCAATTGCATGATGACGCCGACCTTCACCAAGAAAAACAATCGTATCTATCGGTACTACACACCGACCACCGTCAACCGCCAATCTTACGCCGATTGCAAGGTTGGCAATGTGCCAGCATCGGAGCTGGATACACTGGTGGTCGCACATATTCGCCAGATGATCCAGTCCCCTGAAATACTGACCAAAATACAAGGGTTGATGAAAGAGAAAAAGATCAGTGATTTTGGTTTTGAAGAGGCGCGTCAGCAGATCAAAGATTTTGATGCGTTCTGGCAAAATCTGAAGCTTACCGAGCAACAGCGCATCGCAGAACTTTTGGTCAAACGCGTTTTTGTGAATACGGATGAGGTGAAGATTGATCTGCGCCTCGATGGATTTCTAACTCTTATCAATCAATACAGAAAAGGAGATGGCGATGCAGTACCACCTGCACGAGGGCGAAAACATCCTCAGCATTCGGATGCCCGTGTGCTTCAAGCGGCGTAGTTCCCGCAAGATGATCATTGCGCCATCTGGCGTTGGGGCGTTATTGAACAACATTGATCTAAAGGCGCAAAAACCCGATCAGTCATTTGTGGCCGCGCTGGTCAAGGCTTTCCAATGGCAGGATCTTGTTGATCAGGGTGTTTACGCTAGTCCGAAAGAATTGGCCGAAAAAGAAAATATCGAAGTCACGCATGTTTATCGGGTGATGCGCCTCAACATGCTTGCACCTGATATTATTGAAGCGGTTTTGGAAGGTACTCAACCCCGCACGCTGACATTACAAAATATTGTGCGCGGGTTTCCAATTTCGTGGAAAGAACAACGCGCACTCTATGGATTTGTCGAGCCGCCAATAAAACAGAAGTAAATTGTTCGAACACTCGTCGTCTTATTAAAGCTCCGCATACCAGATCATCAAGCCAACAAGGAGGGCTTGATGATGGAGAGCAGAAAAAATCCAGATGAAATGACAGGTGATGAGCGCGTGCAAGAGATTGCCAGAGTTATTCTGCTGTCTCTGCAGCGGGAAAACTTTTCCCACCATTCTGAAAATACTCCTAAGTAAAAATCGACAACACATAACGGCGTATTCAGCGCAGTAAATACCATTGTAGGCCTGCGCTGTTTTTTGAATACGCCGATATGAAGTGCATGGCCATTACCAGCCAAATTCTGCGGTTTTATCAATTTTGACTGGCGTGATGTCTGCAATCATGGATGGCATTTTTTTACTTTTTCTCTGGGCGAAGCGTGGCTTCGCGACAACAACCAGAGGAAAAATAAATGTCGCAACACCGTTACCGCGGCGTAGACTCCTACGCCGCTTCTTTTGTGTCTTTTAAAGCCAAAGTGCTTATACGGACACCACATTACACCCATGATGATCTGGAAGATCTTGAGCAAGAATTGATGCTTGCCTATCTGCTCGCCTGGCCGAGCTTTGATCCAGACAAAGGCAATCCAAAAAGTTTCATCAAAACGGTGATCAATAACCGCGCGGCAGAAATGCTCCGAGAAGCTGAAGCACAGAAGCGCTGGACGGGTTTAAAAACAATTTCCCTCTCCACGCCTATTTCCGATGACACGGATGCCACCATCAGTGATCAGATCATGAGTGATGAAAGTCTGTGGGGTGATGTGTTTGGCATGCACAGTCATGCGATGGCCGAACAAAGCATAGATACTCAAAAGCTGCTGGCGGAGCTGCCGGATGACTTACGGCAGACCTATCGCCTCTTAATGGAATACAGCGTAACGGAGGCTGCCGGACTTCTGGGTATTCCCCGCACGACCATGTCCAGCCGCTTGAAAAAGCTCAAAAAATTTATGGAGGAACATAAGAACGAAAAATAGTTATTCGAACATCGTCGTTTTTGTCGTCGTCCGCATACCAGTCCTTCGTGAGGTCAATTTTAACCACGAGAGGAACAGTTATGACGATCACAATGACGGAAAACGAGGCCATGTTTAAGCACATTCGCCGCATGCCCGTGGGGCAGCTTAAAGCTATGCCGGATGATGAATTACAGAAAATACGAGAAGTGCTGGTCACGGAAGTCAGGGAAATCGCTCGCGCCCAGCAATGGATCGACGGGATTATCAAGCTCAAGGTCATTGAGCGCGAAAAACGGACGGAACCTGATGCGGGTGATAACACCTAAATGGAGCGATCACCACCATCCAAAATCGTCCCTTTAAAACCGCCGGATGCACAAGCGGTCAAAGCACGCTTGCTGCAAAACCTGCCAAATGTTCTGCGGCACCTGTTGCCTGCAGGAACCATGCGCGCGGGCAAGTTTATGGTGGGTAATGTTGCGGGTGATGCGGGCGATAGTCTGGTGGTTGAGCTAAACGGCACCAAGGCAGGTCTCTGGCATGATTTTGCGACAGGCACTGGGGGCGATGTCTTGGATTTATGGGCGGTGGTCAGAGGGTTTGATCGGGCCACAAGCTTTCCGCAACTGCTGAACGATATTCAGGAACAGCAAGGCCTCGTGGATCGTGCGCCACCACCATCAAAATCTGAACAGCGATATAACCCCAGGCATTTAGGAAAGCCAACGGCGAAATGGGATTATACCGATGCTGAAGGTAAAATCATCGCATCGGTCTATCGTTATGATCCGCGCCCAGGACAAAAAGAATTCAGGCCATGGGATGCTGTGCGTGGGGTGATGCGCGCGCCAGAAGTCAGGCCGCTTTATAATCAGGTTGGTCTTAAAGCTGCTGATACGGTGGTGCTGGTCGAGGGAGAGAAATGCGCCGCCGCGCTGGTTGACCTCGGTATCTGTGCCACCACTGCCATGAATGGTGCCAAAGCCCCGATTGATAAAACCAACTGGTCACCGCTGAAAGGCAAGCGCGTGATTATCTGGCCCGATCATGATGTGCCAGGGCTGGATTACGCCCGTAAAGCGGCCAGTGCCTGCGCGCGCGCTGGGGCGGTATCAGTTGAGATTTTGAAAATCCCCATCGATAAACCTGCCAAATGGGATGCCGCCGATGCCGTGGCCGAAGGATTGGATATTCCGGTCATCCTTAAAAATTGGGAGCGGATGGTCGCCAAAGAAATGTCGCCACCACGCAAAACCCTGCCACTTTATAGCATTGCCGAGTTGCAGCGGGATAACAGCCCGATACCGGATGATTTGATTTCTCCGCGTGTGCTTACACCTGGCGGGCTGTTGGTTCTGGGTGGCGCACCGAAAGTTGGCAAGAGTGATTTTCTGATTTCACTTCTGGCGCACATGGCCGGTGGTGTACCGTTTCTAGGATTAAGCAGTAAGCGTCCGTTGCGGATTTTCTATCTGCAGGCAGAAGTGCAATATCATTATTTACGTGAACGCGTGCAACGATTAGCCTTGAGCGAGGCATGCACGCTTTTCCTTGATCAGAATTTTATCGTCACCCCACAAATCTCCATCACCTTGAATGATGCTGGAATTGTGCTGGTAAGCGAAGCTGTCAAAGAACGTTTCAAAGATCAGCCCCCCGATATTATTGCGATTGATCCGCTTAGAAATGTCTTTGATGGCGGTGGTATGGGTGGTGAAAACGATAATGACGCGATGATGTTTTTTCTGGCACAGAGATTGGAAGAACTGCGCCGCCGTATCAATCCCGACGCTGGAATTATTCTTGCCCATCATACGCGCAAAGCATTCAAGAAAACGGCAGAGGAAGATCCGTTTCAGGCTTTAAGCGGCGCAGGCGCTCTGCGGTCTTATTATTCATCCGGCATCATTCTGCACCGCGTGGATGAGAAACGACCAGAGCGGCTGTTGATCTTTGAATTGCGTAATGGCGCTGAAATCCCTGCCAAAACCATTCTACGCCGTGCCAGTGGCTGGGTAGAGTCGGATATTGATCTGGCCTCCCTTATGCGCCAGCAACAAGAAGCGGAGGTACAGGCGGACTCCATCCGCAAGACCGATACGATCATCCGTCTGATTTTTGATGAGGCTAAACACAGCCGAATTTATACAGCCAATCAATTAGCAGAAAGTTTTGAGAATAAAGAAGGCCTGGGTAGTGCCCGCACTATTCGTGATC
>CAZQLB010000001.1:32744-44278 GCA_964593915.1 uncultured Pseudobdellovibrionaceae bacterium | reverse complement strand
CCCCCATGGAAACCGCCCAGGCTGCAATGGTTCTGTCAAGTGTCGCCGCCCCGCTTCAAAGCCACGCACAAGAACTGCGCACAGATCTCCAAGAATTGGATACATTGGAAAAATCACTACTCGGCGAACAGGACTCACTGCGATTAGAATCCCAAAAAATGCTAGCTGATCAATCAAAACTACAAGACCTGATCCGCCGCCGCGAAGTTGCGTATACAAAAATCAAAAAGGACGCAGAAGACCAGGAGGAAGACTTGCGTCGCCTAGCACAGGAAGCGCAAGATTTCAAAGACTTAGTAAAGAAGTTAGAGGATCGCAACCGCCGTTTGGCTTTGGCAACATCCGAATCTGAAAAGACAATAGACAGCGGTGTTCAGGTCGCACATGCGTCCATCCCCTCGGCTAAATATCAAGAACAACGCATTCTCTCCACCAAAGGTCTTGGGGAAAAACAACTGCCTGTATCGGGACGCATTCGGATCGGATACGGCACGATGGATGATCGTGGCGCCCAATCAGAAGGCATTAAAATCGAAGGCCGTGCAGGAGGAATTGTTGTTGCCCCCATGAATGGTATCATTCGATACAAAGGATTCTTCAAGAATTACGGTAATATGGTTATCATTGAACATGCGAAAAATTATCACTCCCTTGTTGCGGGACTGGCAAAAATTGATACAGTAGTAGGGCAATCCGTGACCGCTGGCGAGCCCATGGGGAGCATGGGGGCTGGAAGGAATACAAGACCCTCTCTCTATTATGAATTACGATATAATGGAAAGCCCATAAACCCCGCCCGCCTTTTTCCCGATGCAGGTTAAAAGGATGAGACTATATATGAAATACATAACCAAAGAGGATAACCACAGATGATCTCCGTTAAATTCAGCCATGTTGCGTTTGCCGCTTTTATTTTTATAAGCGCTGCATCGGGATACACCGCAGCCTTGATGGCTCAGGAATCTCCTACATCCCCTACGCCGGCCCACGGTCTTTCAAAAGAGGATAAAAAAGCACCAGCCGAATCCAAATCACAAAAAGAAATGGACGAAGAGACCTACCGCGAACTCAACTTGTTTGGTGAGGTATTTGAACGCACCCGCGAGCAATACGTGGACAAGGTCACGGATAAACAACTGATGGAAAATGCGATAAACGGCATGTTGTCTTCGTTGGACCCCCATTCCTCTTATTTGAATGAAGATGCGCTGAAGGAAATGAGCGAGGTCACGCGCGGTGAATTTGGCGGTCTGGGCATCGAAGTCACCCAGGAAGAAGGTTTCGTAAAAGTTGTAACTCCGATTGATGACACCCCTGCGTTTCGAGCAGGTGTTCAAGCAGGTGATTTCATCACGCACCTTGATGGTAAACCACTGGTCGGCCTGACGCTGTCCGAAGCCGTGGATATGCTTCGCGGAAAAGTGGGCAGCGATGTGACACTCACCTTGCGGCGTGAAAAAACATCCGACCCTATAAAAGTCAAAATCAGACGTGACATCATTAAAATTCAATCCGTCCGCAGCCGTGTTCAGGACAACGTGGGCTATATCCGCATTACAACGTTTAATGAAAATACGGAAACAGGTGTTTTAAAGGCAATTGATTCGATCAAAAAAGAGGTTGGATCCAAATTGCTAGGCTATGTTCTGGATATGCGGAACAACCCGGGTGGGTTGCTCGACCAGGCTATTTCGGTTTCTGATGCCTTTTTAGACAAAGGCGAAATTGTATCCACCCGTGGGCGCGATGAAAAAGACACACGCCGCGACTATGCGACAAAGGGAGATTACACAAATGGCCTTCCCATTGTTATTCTCGTCAACGGTGGGACAGCGTCTGCGGCTGAAATTGTTTCTGGCGCATTGCAAGATCATCGCCGTGCTTTGGTCATCGGAACACAATCTTTTGGAAAAGGTTCGGTTCAATCGATTATGCCGCTTGCTGGTCATGGCGCGATGAAATTGACAACGGCCCGGTATTACACACCGTCTGGCCGATCCATTCAGGCAAAAGGAATTACACCCGATATCATGGTGGAACAAGCTAAACTGGAAGAAATTGCGGATCAAGATCGCATTAAGGAATCGGATTTAAAAGGGGCACTGGCAAACCCGGATGGTTCCGATGCAAATACAGCTAAAAAAGGGGATAACAAAACATCCGACTCTTCATCCAAAAAGGAAAACAACCCAAAGACGAAAGAGGATGAAGCGTTTAAAAACGATTATCAACTTCAACGTGCCATTGATCTTGTACGTGGCGTTGCGCTGTATACACAGGATATCGAAAAAACAGAAAAAGACACATCGATCGCCATTAAAAAGGATGTAGATCAACAAAAAATAGACGCGAAAAAAGAATGAATATTCCGCCAATGATCAAATCCTATATTGATCGAGCAACCAATATTGGATCTCGGGAATGGGGATATTTAACATCTGATCCGGCACGACCTGTTTTGGGGCACGGCCTATCAATATTGGCGGGAACACTGGCTGGACTTGTATTTTGGTCTTTGTTTCAACCTGTGCCCGTTATCCCGGAATACCAATACACAATCGAGGTAAAGACGCCTATCATCCAAAAACAGGATCGCGCCGCGACACCCCAAGCAACCGAATTGGATACAGATAAAAACAGCCGTATTCCAGATCCCGCGTTGATTGAGAATATTCCCCCTTACGGCGATTTACCAAAGATAGACAAGGCTAATATGCGCCGTCCATTTGATGCGTACCGCATGCCATTTGATATTGATAATCTATCAAAACCGCTTGTCAGTTTTGTGATAATGGATGTTGGTTTATCATCAAAACAGTCATCTGAGATAGTAGAATCCCTTCAACCCGGGACGACCGTTATGCTTTCTTCCTCAGGGCATGAGCTGTCTGGATGGGCCCAAAAGGTACGTGCAAAAAAAGCAGAAGTATGGCTTGAACTCGCCGCAGAACCAGAGGATTATCCAAAAAGTGATGCCGGTACAAACGCCCTTTTGACATCTGCATCAATCGAACAGAACCAGACAAGCATTCTGTATCAACTTGGGAAAGCGACGGGATATGTTGGATTGATCAGCCCCTATGATAGCCCCTATTTTCAAACCGGCGCTGATGCCGATTTCCTGGCTGGATCCATATTTGAACGTGGCCTTGGTCTTGTTATTCATACGTCACAGGACATCCCCGCCCTCAAAACAGAATCGATCGCAAAAAACATCCCCTTCTACAGCAGCCCTATGATTACCCTCTCGCCTGAGTACGACACAAAAATGGCCGATAAGGTTATTTCCGATCGCCTATCGGAAAAAGGATACGCTGTTGTATTCGTTTCTCCATCAGCAACATCGATTAAACTGTATAAAAACTTATCATCTGCACTAACAGACCAAGGGGTTGCACTAGCCCCTCTTTCGGCAATCGCCATTCACGCAAGGAACGGCAAATGACCCAGACAGAGCAACAATATCGCCCATGTGTCGGGATTACCCTGATCAACGATCGTGGAGAAATCTTTATCGGCGAGCGCATTGATCATGCGGGGGCCTGGCAAATGCCACAAGGCGGGATAGAACCAGGGGAAACACTAGAACAGGCCTTTTTCCGAGAGATGCAGGAAGAGGTGGGAACCCACAATGCAAAAATTCTGGATATTTTTCCCGAAACTGTCAGATACGATTTTCCAGTGGGAAAAAGGATGAAACTTTACAACGGCATGTATGCAGGCCAGGAACAAACATGGGTTGCCGCTGAATTTCAAGGCACAGATGACGATATTAATATTCATACATTCGAACCGCTTGAATTTCGTTCATGGCGTTGGTGCACCCCGCTCGAACTGCTCGATATCATTGTTCCATTTAAACGTCCAACATATGAACGTATATTGAGTCATTTCAAACGACATTTAATAAAATAAAAATCGTGCGCAACGTTTGCCTTGCCACATCTTATATCGCCATTTTAATTCAAAAATAAAAACCCGGAGATCAAACAGATCACCGGGTTTAAAATATGAATGCAGAAGGTAATTAGCCCGCTGCAACAACCTTTGCAACTTCAGCAGCAAAGTCATTTTCTTCGCGCTCAATGCCATCACCCAATTGGAAACGCGCATAAGACGCAAGTTTAACCCCTGGTGCAGTTTGCTCAATCAGTTTCGAAATTTTGGTTTCACCATCCATAACGAAAATTTGTTCCAGCAACACCACTTCTTCATAATATTTACGAATACGGCCATCAATCATTTTTTCAACAACATCAGCAGGCTTGCCGGATGCAGATGCCTGTTCACGCAAAACGGATTTTTCCCGTTCCAGAGCATCAGCAGAAACAGCATCAACCGACAGGAATTCAGGATTTGCAGCAGCAATGTGCATCGCAATCTTTTTACCCAGTTCCTGCAAAGCAGCCGTATCAGCCGCCCCTTCCAGAGCAACCAAAACGCCAATTTTTCCCATACCAGGGGCCGCAGCATTGTGGATATAGCCCGAAACATAACCATTTGTTACCGTAAATCTAATCATACGGCGCAGCGCCATATTTTCGCCAATGGTCGCAATATTTTCGGTCAAGCGTTCAGCGACTGATTTGCCATCACCATACGGCATCGCCGAAAGTGCATCAACCGTATCTGCTTGCAACGCCAACTGAGACACCTGTGCACAATAAGCCTGGAATTGTTCATTACGAGATACGAAATCTGTTTCGGCATTCACTTCGGCCAGTGCGCCAACTTTACCGTCTGCAGAGACAGCCATTGAAACAAGCCCCTCAGCAGCCGTCCGGCCCGCTTTTTTCGCCGCCTTTGCAAGGCCTTTTTTACGCAGCATATCAATCGCAGATTCGATATCGCCATTGCATTCAACCAATGCTTTTTTGGCATCCATCATCCCTGCGCCTGTACGATCACGCAGTTCTTTAACGGCCGATGCAGTAATTTCTGTCATGGTCTTTTCCTCATATCTAAAAGTTAATAGTATCGATTACGCTGACGCCGCTTGTTTTGATTCATCAGACGGTTTATCGGATGATGCTTCATTTGCGGGCTCAGAAGATGCCATCTGTTCAATGGATGGTTTATCTTTACCCTTGGCTGTCATTTGGGCCTGCATCCCGGACAAAACAGTCCGCGCAACCAGGTCACAGTACAATTCAATCGAGCGAACAGAATCATCGTTACCCGGAATTGGGAAATCAATGAAATCAGGATCCGAATTGCTATCAATCACACCAAACACAGGAATACCCAATTTGCGTGCTTCTTGAATAGCGATAAATTCTTTTGGTGTATCGATGACGAAAATCGCATCTGGGCTACCGCCCATATCTTTAATCCCGCCAAGCGCAGCTTCCAATTTAATCTGTTCACGCGCAACCAACAGCAATTCTTTTTTGGTCAAACCCGATTTGTCCGGATTAGCCAGAATATCATTCACTTCACGCAAGCGGTTAATCGATGTGGAAATGGTTTTCCAGTTGGTGAGCATACCGCCTAGCCAACGATGGTTCACATAGTATTGACCGCAACGTTTTGCCGCTTCTGCAACTTTATCCGCAGCCTGGCGTTTGGTCCCAACAAATAGGATACGTCCACCATTGGATGAAATATCATACAAAGCTTTCAGCGCGGTTTGCAGCATCGGCACCGTTTGTTGCAAGTCCAGGATATGGACATTATTGCGCACACCAAAGATGTATTCGCGCATTTTTGGGTTCCAACGACGTGTGGAGTGACCAAAGTGAACACCAGCCTCCATCAGCTGACGCATTGTAAATTCTGGAAGAGTAGACATATTTAATTTCCTTTTCTTTTCCGGTTAAACCTCGGCACGGGATATGGTAACAAAATCAATATGTTAAAATATTATACTAAAGTATAATATCAACAATCTATCTGCACCGGAAAGTGGGGCAAGCCCCACCCATGCCTGTGATATGGGGTGGGTTATAGCGATTCTGGCCCGGATATGCAAGTGAAAACAATGGTTATAAGGAAAAAATAGAATTGAATAACAAATCCCCCTTCTCTATAACCAAATACCCCATCAATCCTCGTTTTCAAAAGGTGTATAAAGCCATGACCAGCACATCTTCCCCCGCGCCCTCTTCTCATGCGACCGAAATCAAAAGACCAAAGGTTAAAGCCATGGCCTTTATTTACCGTAAAAATCCCAAAACAGGGGATTTGGAATTGCTGGCCACCCCCGGTTTTGATCACAACAAACAGGCCCCATTCTTTCGCCTGATTGGCGGACACGTCGAAATGGGAGAGGCGGCGTCCGATGCTGTTTTACGAGAAATAAAGGAAGAATTGGGAATTGAGATGACGATTACCAAATCTCTGGGATGGGCTGAGAATATTTTTACCTATAACGGCGATATCGGGCACGAACTTATTGCCTTATTTGAAACGGATTTTATAGATCCAAACGATATCCAAGACACCTATCATTTCACCGAATATAACCAGGATGGGACGACGCGCACCTATACTGCCGCATGGGTAAGTCTTGCGGCGGCGCGGCAATCATCCACCCCTATCTACCCCCTTTTGGGAAATAGCTATATCCCCCAGGAGTAGGAAGGATTATACCTCTTTCAATCGCGCGATAGTTTTTACAACCCCCGCCCGCCAATCCGATGGGACACATCCGAAAACCCGTTCAAATCGGCCGGATGACAAAACAGAATAGGCGGGACGCGCCGCTGGACGGCCAAACTGAGCCGATGTAATTGGAATCAAAAGGGGGATAGAATGACATAACCCAGAATCAAGCCCCGTTTTAAAAATATACTGAGCAAAGGTATACCAGGTCACATGATCCCCCCCTCCATAATGATAAAGGCCCCATTCTTGAAAGTCTGGTTCTGCCACCTGCATTGCCGCTTGCAAAAGAGCATATGCCAAATCATCCGCATAGGTCGGCGCGACCACCTGATCCTCAACCACCTTTAAATCTGCATGAGATTTTGCAAGTGTTAACATCGCTTTTAAAAAGTTCTGACCATCTGCACCAAAAACGGCAGATGTACGGACAATAACGCTGTTTGGCTGCGCCGCCAAAGCGTCACCCTCTCCTTCCAACTTTGTCCGACCATAAACAGACAGGGGGGCTGCACTGTCGTCTTCTGTATAGGGGGTCTTTTTTTGCCCATCGAAAACATAATCTGTCGATATGTGAATAAAGGGAATATGATGCGCCGCTGAAACTGTCGCCAAAACCCGCGTACCGACCACATTAACGCGGTAGGCCTGATCTGGTTCCTCTTCTGCCTTGTCCACAGCGGTGTAGGCGGCAGCGTTTACCATAACGATATCTTGCCCACGCCATCCTGTTTGACTCAATGTGTCCTGAACCACAGCATGCACCGCATTTATGTCCGAAATATCGCAAACAGCATGAGAGAACGAGACGACTTTTACGCTCGAAAGCCGGGGATCAGGATCAAAACCAGCACAAAGCCGAACAATCGCTTGTCCAACCTGCCCGCCTGCCCCAAAAAGCAAAATACCTTTTAAAGATGTCATAATATAAACAGCCGTTTGTTTACCAGATCTTGGCCACAGCCAAAGAGGATAATATTCTTTTATTTATTCAAATGGCGATAAAAGCCCAAAGAACCTTTTTCCTTTATACACCACTCCTAAAACGTTTTGTAGCCATTCCTTATGCAAAAAGAAAATGAATTGTAAAAAACGCAAAGTATTTTTGTGGCATTCCCCATAGGATATATGCAAATATTCGCGAACACATGATGAAATAAATACAACAAAATGACAGGCACGCGACAGAAATTACCATTAACAGCAGCCCCTTCTTTTTATATGAAAAAGAGTAGTCTTGAGCGCGGCCTTGATATCCTTGAACGCACCCAATTTTATCAGGCAGAGCAATTCTCGTCCAACATATATACAGGTTACTGGATGCTATATATCTATGACCTAAAAACATCAAACACACTTTTTTGCCGCCATGGAACCGGCCAATGGACATTATTAAACAATGATGATCTCACAAATCACGAGCGCGTTGGATTATATGTCCCTTCCTATAAATTGATTGAATGGAAAATAGCCGCCGGCTACCATAATTGGACCGCCTATTACTGTGATCTTCCACCCCCCGCACACTTATCAAATAGTCCATGTGTATTCTCGTTGGATAACAAGCTGCTTCCAACATCTTACAGCGGTCTAATGGACCTTTTAGAGTCGGTATCGCCGATTAAGCCATTATGTTCTAATGCCCAAAAAGAAGGCCATCAACATCCATCGCTTTTAAAACTAACATCCTCATTACATGCCAATTATAAAGAGCAAGTTTCTATTCACGATGTAATAAAAGACGCATCAATTCCGGCGTCGACTGCGCATTATATTTTTCAAAAGCATTTGGGATTAACGCCCATCCAATATCGAAATAAACTGCGTATATTCGAAGCTCTTCGTCTTATTGGAAATAACATGATGAGCATTACAGATGCGTGTTACGGATCTGGTTTTAACGATTACTCCCGGTTTTATACTCATTTTACAGATGAATTAAAAATATCGCCACGGGCTTTTGCACGTTTTACATCCAATATAATCGGAACACAGGAACAAGTAGTATGATTGGGTTAATTGGCGCACGCGGTATTATTGGAAGTGCCATTCATGAAAATCTTGTCTCCCTCAAAAAAGAGATTCAAATCTATGGGCGCACGCCTATATCAACAATGCGTCTTGATTTGGATGTTCCAGATCATATAACACCAAAAATCTTTCAAGACATTGATACCCTTATCTACGCAGCCGGGGTCCGTGATGAAGATTTTTTATCCGATCCCCAAAAAGCCTATACAAAGGGAACGTATACCACATCAAAACTCTTGGATGCCGCCCAATCGGCAAAAGTTTCAACATTTGTCTATATTTCAACCGCTCATGTATACGGTCCTCTTTCACAATATATCGATGAAAGAACCCCTGTTTTTCCCATAAGCGATTATGCATGCGCACATTATATATCCGAACAAATATTTCGGCGCGTCATAACAAAAAATCAAAAGGCACGCGTTCTTATTATAAGACCCTGCGCTGTGTATGGATTACCCGAGAATCTAGATCATTTCATTCGGTGGGGACTCGTTCCTTATCGACTTCCTCATATGGCTGCAACCAATGGAAAAATCATCCTTAGAAAAGGAAGCGATCAGATATATCGAAACTTTGTCTCTGCACAGTGCATTGCAAACGTCATTGCAGATTTTATTGAACACGCCGATCCGGGAACAGTTCAGACAATAAATCCTATTGGCAATCTAGATATATCCATATTGGGATTTGCCATGATATGCGCACAAGTGTACAAGGAGATCACAGGGCAAGAATGCCCCATCAGCATCGATGACACACCGGGGCCGATTCCCTTTGCGCCGCCCCTACGTTACAGCACCGTACATACAATGCGGTACCAACAAGGGCAAAAGATTGAGTCTTTCATTCACTCTCTTATTACACGATGCCTAAATGCCCAAACACCGTGCGATATACGGACAAAAATCTAGAAGATATCATTATGTACAATAATATCCACCAAGGCCTATAATCAATTCAGATCATATATATTTTATACAGGAAGCCGCGCAACATCTTTAATTTTACGGGCTGGTGTTCCCCCCCATATTTCACCAGGCGGAATAACAGTATGCTTTGTTACAATACTTCCGGCGGCGATAATAGAACGATCACCAATTTGAACCCCTGGCATAATAACGGCATTTGATCCAATCACGACATAATTTCCAATAGAAACAGGATAGTGTGATAAAGAATCATTTCCCTCAATCAAATGAGGAATAACCTGAGCCGAACGCCCCACCAACGTTTGTTCCCCGATTGTGATGAAACAAGGATCAAACAGGATACCGCTTGTATAAGTGTTTTTCCCCATACGGGCCCCTAAAGCAAGATAAAAAACCCGCATTAAAGGAACAGGTAAAATAAAACTAAACATGATTGGATAGAAAAAAATCAAAAAGAAAAGAAGATAAACGTTTATACGTCCATAGGCAGGTGTACCAGGTGCGATCTCACCCACCGGTAAAGGAAAAAAGCGTATATACAGCCGATAAAACAGAATAAGATAAGCATAAAAAAGGATCAATCCCACAAAAAAACTGGCGACAGGATGCAGCGCACAGCCAAAAAGACCCATCAAAGCAAATTCAATTCCCCAAACCGAAGACCACATCGTTGCAAACGCCAACGCAACCATCGAGAAAAAAATCAAAATTTGTGAAATCGAAATAATATTCATGGCACGAGTGTACAAAATACTAACCACAGTCTAGGATCAAATAATTGCGTTTTTTACAGTTTTTCACTATTTCTCGTTTATCTTAACCAATCCATCTACTTGATACAACTGATCTCGTGTCTTTGGGGCGTATGCATATCGGTCTGGTAGAGTTAAAACCGCATTTTCCTCGGGCCCAATGGGCACCTTAATCCGAAATTGGACCATTCCCCGATCATCTGTTTGGAGGATTTTCTGGATTTGGGGGATCCCGCGTTCATGTTCCAGTTCGATTAAAACATGGCGTACCTTTCGGACCAGTGTTTCATCAAGCGGTTTTATGTCCTGCGCCGTTACACGGATAATATCGTCCTGCATTTCAGCATCGGCAATAATCAATAAACTTTCACCCGGCGTCATATATTCCCGGGCCTTGGCCAATGCCTCTGAAAAAACAGTCACTTCATAAACACCGGTTGCATCCGATACATTCATAAAAGCAAATTTTTTGCCTGATTTAGACATTTTCTCTTGTTTACGAATCACGACACCGGCCATCTGCACCCGCTGAACAGGTCGAGATAATAAAAGATCTGGTAAATCAGCATATGCAATAATCCCCATGTTTTCGAGTTGCTCCCGACGGGAATCGAGCGGATGTGCCGACAAATAAAATCCAATTGCATCAAACTCGTATTGCAGTTTTTCAAGAGGATCCCATCGCGCATCGATCAAGGCCAGGTCACGATCATCGCTGGCACTAGCGGTATCAGCCATACCGCCAAAAAGACTGGCCTGTCCTGTTGTCCGTTCATCAGAAAGCCGCTGGGCATAGGCCAGCATATGGTCCGCCGCCCCATGCACGACCGCACGAGAAGGATGCAAGGATTCAAAAGCCCCCGCCGCAGCCAACACCTCAATCTGGCGTCTGTTGATCCATTTTGGATCAATCCGCCGCAGGAAATCAGACAGGTTTTTAAAAGGTCCATTCTTGGATCGTTCAGCCACAATCAAACGCATGGCACCATCCCCAACCCCTTTTAAGGCCGACAAAGCATACCGAATGCAATTCCCCTGCACCTGAAAATCAGCATCAGATGTATTGATATCTGGCGGCAAAATAGGGATCCCCATATGATCGGAAGCTTGTTTAAAAATCGCAAGCTTATCGGTATTGCCGCGATCAAGGGTCATCAGCGCAGCCATAAACTCAAGCGGATAGTTGGCTTTTAAATATGCTGTTTGATAGGAAATG
>CAZQLB010000001.1:0-32734 GCA_964593915.1 uncultured Pseudobdellovibrionaceae bacterium | reverse complement strand
GGCGATCAGATCAAAAATCTCACTGGCTCGTTTTTCATCAAGACCGGATGTATCAACGGCCCCTTTCACAAAAACAGAACGCTGCGCATCCATTTCAGCCTTGATCTTTTTCCCCATCGCACGGCGTAAAAGATCGGCACCGCCCAGGGTATAGCCGCATAAAACTTTCGCGGCCTCCATCACCTGTTCCTGATACACCATGATCCCATAAGTTTCTCTTAAAACAGGCTCTAATTTGGGGTGAATGTAATCGGGTTCTTCCTTTCCCTCCTTGATACGTCCATAAACGGGGATATTGTCCATAGGACCTGGACGATACAGGGATAAAATCGCGATAATATCCTCAAGGCACGAAGGACGAATTTTTTTAATCGCATCCCGCATCCCTGCGCTTTCCACCTGAAACAGACCGGTTGTATTTCCGCTGTTAAGTGTTTTATAAGCCTCCGGATCATCCAGCGGGATTTTCAGGATATCAATATCGATCCCTTGACGTTCATGTACATAATTGATGGCCCGCTTTATGACCGTCAAGTTTTTAAGACCCAGGAAGTCATATTTAACAAGGCCCGTTTGCTCGACAAACTTCATATTAAACTGGGTGGCTGGAATATCCGATTTCGGATCACGATAAAGGGCAACCAGCTGAGTGAGTGGCCGATCCCCAATCACAATCCCAGCCGCATGAGTGGATGCATGCCGATACATCCCCTCAAGTTGCAAGGCAATTTCAACCAATTTCGCCGACGTCTCATCCGACATAAGGCTGGTTTTTAAATCAGGATCTGCCTCTAACGCCTGTTCCAATGTCACCGGATTCGTCGGGTTTTGCGGGATCATTTTTGCGATACGGTCTACCTGGCCATACGGCATTTGTAAAACACGTCCGACATCACGCACAACCGCACGGGCCTGTAATTTACCAAATGTAATAATCTGGGCCACATGGTCGGATCCGTAGCGTTCCTGGACATATTTAATCACCTCATCCCGGCGATCCTGGCAAAAGTCCACATCAAAATCCGGCATCGAAACCCGTTCAGGATTAAGGAAACGTTCAAACAAAAGCCCCAAAGGAATCGGATCCAGGTCGGTGATTTTTAATGACCACGCGGCAAGGGATCCCACCCCCGATCCTCGACCGGGCCCTACCGGAATATCATTGTTCTTTGCCCATTTGATAAAATCAGAAACGATCAAAAAATACCCTGGAAACCCCATTTGGATAATAATCCCAAGTTCGTATTCCAAACGCTGTTCATATTGCTTGCGTATTTCTGATCGCCGATCATCGTTCATATCAGGTTGGAATACGTAATTTTCAAGCCGCCAGGAAAGCCCCTCATACGCCTGGGCACGCAATTCCTCAACTTCGCTTCTACCTGATTCTGTTTTAAACGGGGGCAGAAGTGGTTTAACAGTCTTTAGGATATATCCGCATCGCCGCGCAATCACGGATGTATTTTCAATGGCCTCTGGTAAATCGAAAAACAGATCTTCCATCTCGGCTGCGGTTTTAAAATAGTGATCAGGCGTTTCGGTACGGCGATCCGTTTCGGATATGTACCGTCCCGCCGCGATACACAGCAACGCATCATGCGCCAAATGCATATCGCGTTTTAAAAAATAAGCATCATTCGTGGCAACAATCGGAATACCCAAATCATAGGCGATATCCAATATATCCTCTTCCGACCGCTGTTCATCCGGCAAATGATGACGCTGTATTTCAATATAATATCGGTCACCGAAAATATCCAAAAACGTCTGCGCCAGGGCACGTGCTTCGGCGGCCTTTCCTGCCAGGATAGCGCGTCCAATGCCGCCGCGTATACCGCCTGAAAGGCAAATAAGCCCCTCGGTTGCCGCGTGTGTTAAATCGGCCATCGATATAGCTGGCTGGTGTAGGTCCCTGGATTCCAAATGAGCAATAGACACAAGTGCCGATAAATTGCGATAGCCAATCTCGCTTTGTACCAATAAAACAATCTGCCCTAAATCAGCTATATTCAGCTGCACCCCTACAATAGGCTGGACCCCCGCCTTTGATGCCTCAAGCGATAATTCCATCGCACCAAACAGATTATTTGTATCCGTGATCGCCACCGCGGGCATATCATATTTGATGCACGTTTTGACAAGGTCTTTTACCTTAATCGCGCCTTCAGCCAAAGAATAAGCCGAATGTACATGAAGATGAATGTAAGGCGCCGTCATAAAACAGATCTACCCTTCCCGCAAGACACCGGATTTTAATTCTAAAATACGATCCATTTTTCGGGCCAGTTCCATATTATGCGTGGCAATCAAGGCCCCCATATTCATGGTACGCACCATTTTAAGCAGTATATCAAAAACATGCTGGGCCGTTTCTGGATCCAAATTACCCGTCGGCTCATCGGCCAGTAATAACTTGGGTGAATTCGCAAGCGCACGTGCAATCGCGACACGTTGTTGTTCACCGCCCGAAAGCCGTGCAGGCCGGTGCATCAAGCGGTGAGACAGTCCCATTAAATCCAAAAGCCCACTGGCCTTGGCCCGTGCCTTGTGCGCCGGAACATCCGCAATCATCTGGGGGATCATCACGTTTTCAAGTGCTGAAAATTCGGGTAGCAAATGATGAAACTGGTACACAAATCCAATATGATCCCGGCGCAAGGCTGTGCGGATATAATCTTCTTTTCCCGATACTGTCTTGCCATCAATAATCACTTGCCCGGACGCTGGATGGTCCAGTAATCCCACCATTTGTAACAAAGTGGATTTCCCCGCGCCGCTTGGGCCCACAAGCGCAACGATCTCGCCGCGTTCAATCTGGAAACCAACATCTTTAAAAACTGTCAAATGCTCGCCGCCCTGCGTAAACGCATGTCCCAGATTCTGAACCATCAGTAAGGGCGCGCGATAAGACACGGTCATCTCTATTTCTTCGTGTTTACTCATAACGAATTGCCTCAACCGGGTTAAGGCGCGCGGCCCGCCATGCCGGGTATAACGTAGCGAGAATAGAAAGGATAAAAGCCATCGCAATCACAAAAATAACTTCTGCGGGATCAATTTTGGATGGTAACTGCGATAGGAAATAAATTTCATCAGGGAATAGTTTCGCCCCTGTGATCGATTGCAAGATCTGGCGAACCTCTTCTATGTTCATGGCAAATGTCACCCCAATAAATGCACCAAAAATCGTCCCCAGAAATCCAACACTGGCTCCGGTCAGCATAAAGATCCGCATCATGCTCATGGAACTGGCCCCCATGGTCCGCATAATTGCAATATCGCGTGTTTTATCCTTAACCATCATAATCATCGATGAAATGATATTAAACGCCGCAACCAAGATAATAAGCGTTAAAATCAAAAACATCACATTCCGCTCCACTTTCAGCGCATTAAAGAACGTTTGATTCGTGGCTTGCCAGTCATACACCCCGGCTTCACCGGCGACCGCGTCAACTAATCTTGGTTTTAAACGGTCCACATCAGATGGGTTTACCGTCATCACCTCAATCGAATTAACCTGTCCCGGCATACTGAAAAACGCCTGCGCTGCCGCAAGGGGCATAAAGACAAAGCTATTATCAAATTCATACATCCCCACATCAAAGATCAAGGCGACTTGAAACGCCTGCATCCGCGGGATGGATCCAAAGGGGCCCGAACGGATTTTAGGAGACAAAAGGGTAATCGTATCACCGATTTTCAACCCCAAACGATCCGCCATTTTAATACCAATGGCCACGCGGGTCCCTGAAAAATCCTCCATTAGGCCATCAGAGATATGTGTCTTGATCATCTCTTTCTTCGAAAAATCGACTGGATCAAACCCACGCACCATCACGCCGCTGGCTGATCCGGAAACAGTCATCAGGGCCTGCCCCTCCACCATCGGGGACGCAGATACAACACCCGGAACGACACGCACGCGATCGGCCAAGCCCATATAGTCAACAAGAGGAGAATCCTGCGCATACACCATTAAATGACCATTCAGGCCCAGCATACGGTTAATCAGCTCGGCCCGAAATCCATTCATGACGGACATAACAATAATTAACGTGGCAACGCCCAGCATAATCCCCAAAAAGGAAAATGCCGCGATCACAGACACAAACCCCTCGGCTTTACGGGCTCGCAAATATCGCCATGCCATCATACGTTCATACGGGCTAAACATTTCATGCCACCTGACGTTGATCCTGCTGGGTTAAATAGGCAACCACCTGACTCAGTGGACAATCCAAACGTTCACCGGTTTTACGATTTTTGATTTCTACTTTACCCTCGGCCAGGCCTTTTGGCCCCACGATCACCTGCCATGGCAATCCGATTAAATCCATATCGGCAAACTTGCTGCCGGCACGTTCGTCACGATCATCATACAAAACATCCATTCCGTCTTTTTTCAGGGCATTATAAATATCTGTACAGGCAGCATCAGCGGCGGCATCGCCAACCTTCAGATTCAAAAGCCCGATATCAAACGGAGCAATGGACCCAGGCCAAATAATACCCGCATCATCGTGCGAAGCTTCGACCACCGCGCCCATCACACGGGACGACCCAATACCATAACAGCCCATATAAACATTGTCCTGCTGGGCACCATTTTGGTCATTATATTTTAATCCAAAAGCATCCGAAAAACGGGTCATCAGTTTAAAAATATTCCCAACCTCAATCGCTTTTTCAGAACGCAAATCTTTGTTACCACACTCCGGACAGGCGCGATTCAGGTCATCAATAATTTCTTCGTTAATCGCAATCCGGCACTTGTCACAAATATGAATATGATCTTCACCATAAGGCGTCAGCATTTGATATTCATGCGAATATTTTGAAAAGACACCGCCCGATGCATAAGTAAAATAGGTAATATCACCAATGCCGCAGCGATCATATACCTTGGTATAGGCCTTGTGCGCCCGGTCGTAAAAGGCGTTCATCCCCTCCTCGGTTGTGTCAAAGGAATACATGTCCTTCATCCGAAATTCACGGCCGCGCAAGATCCCCGACTTGGCGCGCGCCTCATTCCGGAACTTTGTTTGAATTTGATATGTTGCAATCGGCAAATCCCGATATGACTGAATAAATTCACCAACCAAAGGAGTGACAATTTCTTCGTGCGTGCACCCCAGGGCCAGGTCACGATCCCCTGCCCCTTTTAATTTAAACATAACATCAATACCGTCCCAACGACCCGTCTGTTTCCAAAATTCGGACGGTTGCAAGGCCGGCATCAAAATCTCATGCGCGCCAATCGCATTCATTTCATCCCGGACAATATTTTCGATCTTATTTAAAACCCGAAGGCCCAAAGGCATATACGTATAAACCCCCGCCATAACTTTACGAACAAACCCGCCCCGGGTCAGATAGCGCGCATTTACGCTGTCTTCCTCGGCTGGATTTTCTTTGACTGTATGAACAAAAAGCTGTGAAAAGCGCATAAAACCACCTCAATAAAAAAGCATGAGGCATCATAAGGGGATTTTATAAAAGATGTCCAGAGTAACAGCGCGATTGCCCACAAATTATAGGATTTTTACAGCCAGATCCTATTTTTGGAGGTCTTCTTCCAAATCATGAATGGCCATTTCCTTGGCCTGATACCGCACCTGGCCCAACCAATTTTGGAACAACGGGTTCAAAACGAGCCACAGTAAGACCGCCATCCCGGTCGTCGCCAGCGCCTTCCGCCCCATATTATGGTTTTCGGGCGCACTGCCCGCGTGACCCGTTTCTTGCTTTTCAGGCAAACGGTTCCCAACCGACAAGGTTGTAAAAAAAACAACCCACCAAATCAGCAGAAAGAAAACAATATCAGAAACATATGACATAATAAAAGACCTTAGCCACCATCAAATCTGCACAACATGAACACTTGTCTTGGGTTTAAACCCCAGCGCTGTATTCACAAGCCGCCGCGCACAAAGCCGCAGCTCCTCGGCAACAAAAGCAACATGGTCCACACGGTCCGACAGTTTTGAAAGTTGTTTAAGGCGATCAGCAAGCCCGGCCCGCATATCCGCGATTAAGGCCTGATCATCCGGATCGTCCAGATCAAAAAGACCCATACCCGAAATCTGGATATCTGTCTTCAAATCCCCTTTTGGAGACAAGACAACACTGATAAACAACGCGCCTGTCTCTGGTAATTGCTGCCGTTCACGAAGGGCCGGGTGATCCATTGATATAATCCGGGATGGCTCAACCCCCAAAACGCCGCCCTGAACGCGCCCAATTTCCGAAACACCATCAGGACCCAGCACCAGAACGGATCCATTTTCGGGTACATGAACATGTGGCACCTGTTTCTGGCGCGCCAAATCTGCCTGTGCCTCCAGATGGAAACGTTCACCATGAATAGGAATAACAATCTGGGGGCGCACCCAATCCAGCATCTCCATAATCTCTTCGCGGTACGCATGTCCCGTCACATGAATGGTTTCAGATGTATTTTCATGATCGATGACCACAGCCCCCGCCGCCATTAAATCACTTTTCAAACGCGTAATCGCTGCTTCATTTCCCGGAATCGCCCGGGCCGAGAAAATAATCGTGTCCCCCGCATGAACAGTTAGGTCAGAATGCTGTCCCCGCGCAATACGGGACAGAACAGCGCGCGGCTCCCCCTGGGCACCCGTCACAACATACGCCACAGCATGGTCGGGCAAGGCAGCCGCCTCAGCCGGGGATAATAACGGCGGAATGGACGAAAGCATATGATGGTCCCGGGCAATCGCCGAATAATTAAAAAGAGACCGTCCCAAAACACAAACCTGCCGCCCGCAATCCCGCGCCGCCTTTGCAAGGGTCACAAGGCGCCCCACGTTTGATGCAAACATGGTGACAATCACGCGTCCTTCTGCGCGCTGCATCACACGGGTCATCCCGTCCTGGACCACGCCTTCACCCAGCGACGCCCCTGAATACGGGGCATTTGTTGAATCACCGATATAGGCCAAAACCCCTTGCCGACCCGATGATTTAAAAACCTCCCGGTTGGTCAGGGGACCAACCGCCGGTGCGGGATCCAGTGTCCATTCATTGCCATGAACAACGGTACCAAGCGGCGTATCAATGATAAAAGAAACAGTGGTGGGGGTCGAATGCGTAACACCCACAACTTTCACCTTGAATGGAGATAGATCTAAAATCTGATCCGGCTTCATCTCACGAATGGTGATAACATCCCGCACCTCTTCAAATTCGCTGCACTTGCGTTTCAAAAACGACGCTGTAAAAGGCGTGCAGTATACAGGGCATTTAAGGCGTGACCACAAATAAGGAATAGCGCCCACATGATCCTCGTGCGCATGGGTGATTAAAATACCCAAGATATCATCGCGATGATCTTCAAGAAACGTGGGATCCGGCAACAAGGCATCAAGACCCGGATGTTTTTGGTCCTGGGTAAACCCGATCCCGCAATCCACAACCAGCCATTTTCCATTATATCCGTAGACATTCAAATTGATCCCAAATTCCTGGCAACCGCCCAGGGGGATAAAAATGACCTTGTCAGGTGGGAATGCGTTCAAAAAATCAGACATTGGACTTTATATAATCACAAGACGCCTTCTGCAAGCTATTAAATAGAGGGGACCAAACCAAAGAAAACCTCACCCGTTGTCACATAACGTATACTTTGATCCGGCAGACGGGCAATACAGGCCCCATTGTCGGCCAATCCTTCAAATCGGGCCTCGAACGTATCGTGGGGCAACCGAATACTCATGGGTTGCCCGACGCCATAGGCGCGATCCATCCATGCGGCCCGAACAGGGGCCAATCCTTGTGCCTGGTACGTACCCATAATCTGCGTAAAATGAGAGAGGTAACAGTCCAGCAAGGCACGCGGGGCTGGTATATCTTTTGTCACATCGGCCATCTTTGCACGCCCCTGCGCAGACGTTTTTATGTTCACGCCGGTGCCAATGATAAACCATTCCGGATCTGGCCGTTCAATCAAAATCCCCGCGCATTTTAAATCCCCAAGGATCAGATCATTCGGCCACTTAATGCGTAATGCAATCGGATTATCCAGAAATGAAGCCACCGCACGGTGCAAAGCCACCGCCACAATTAAACTGATATCCGATACAATCGAAGACCTGTGATCGGAACCCGGAACCCGCCACAGCAGACTTGCCGCAAAATTACCCTCTTCGCTATCCCATGTGCGCGCCCCGCGCCCGCGCCCTTTTGTCTGTACATCAGATATCACAACGGTACCAGATCGCGGAGATGATCGATACCGCCGCATGATCTCATCTTGCGTGCTGTCGATTGTTTTAAAGGGATGAATATCAAATTCCATGACAACCAAAAAATCTTGCGCGCTTTTACAAAACGACAAACAAACAAAGCGGAAAGACTGTAATCAATAGGGAAAAAGCCAAAACAAACATCTGTCCTTTACCCATATCTACGGTGATCTCCCCTCTTGGCTCTTCAAAAAACATCACGCGAATAACGTTGATGTAATAAAACGCGGCGACCACAGATGTCAAAACCCCGATCACGGCCAAAACAAGATACCCCGCATGAACAGCGGTATAAAAAACAAGGAATTTAGAGGCAAAGCCAATGAACGGAGGGATCCCCGCCATTGAAAACATCATCACCATAAGGGCATAGGCCAGAACAGGATGTTGTTTGGACAATCCCGACAAATCCGCAATCCGATCAATCATGACACCCTTTTGACGCAAGGCCAGCAGAACGCAAAATGTCCCCGCCGTCATGACCATATAGGTCATCATGTATAAAACAGCGGTCGCCCCCAGCCCTTCAGGACCATGAAGACCGGCCAGAATAGCCAGCAAGGCATATCCCACGTTCCCAATGGTACCATAGGCCAGCAAACGGCGCATACTGGTTTGTACAATTGCCCCAAACGCCCCCCAAATCATGGATGCGAAACATAAAAATCCAACAATCTGGGCGACATCACCGGAAATGGGCCCAAACACATGTGTGCACAACGTATACAAAACAAAAACGATTGCAATTTTAGGCACCATCGCAAACAAAGCCGTGACAGCGGCCGGCGCACCTTGATACACATCTGGTGTCCACATATGGAACGGAACCGCCGATAATTTAAACGCAAATCCCGCCATTACAAACGCCATCCCCAAAACAACGCCCATACGCAAGGATCCAACATTTGTCCCGTCCACCAACGACATCATAATATCGGTATAGACCAAAGATCCGGTAAATCCATAAATCAAGGATATCCCGAACAGTAATAATCCAGACGACAACGCCCCCAGAATAAAGTATTTAAGACCCGCTTCAGCGGAAACAGCTTCGTCCCGGCGAAACGCCGCCAAGACATAAGAAGACAATGCCACAAGCTCAATCCCGACATACAGTAACAGGAAATCCCGCGCGGCCATCATGACCATCAGCCCCAGTCCGATCAACATAACGAGCACCGGATATTCAAACCGCGCGATATGATCGGCTCGCAGAGATCGGCCAGACATCATCAAGGCAAAAGCAAGCCCGATCAGTATAACCGGCAAGGCCAGTATATAAAGATGCCCCATCAGCTCCGGCAAGGACGGACCAAACGCCTGAATAAATCCAAAATCAGGGACAGTATGACCCGCATTAAAGGCAGTCATCAGAAAAACAGAAACCCCCAAAAGCGACAAAGACCCCATCCAGCGGGTATAGGTAAATGCGCGCGCAGGCCCAGCAAAAGCCCCCACCATCAAAGTCAGAAAGGTAAGGACAGCCAAAACAGTTTCAGGTACAGGGAGCGGTAAAAATGTCATCGTATTACTCACTTTTATATTCGTCTCTTTCTAAAAAAATTAGCACGCTATTTAAATCCAAAACCACACTACATTAGTGACCTGTGTGGGATTGATCCGCGTTCTTTCCCATTTCTTTCACATTATCTTGCTGTATGGGTTGTAAAGGTTTTGTTTTATCGGATTCAGATACAGAAAGAGGAACCGGCATCGCCGCACGAGTCTCTTCAAGACGCATTTGATACGTTGTCACGACATGAGATACGCTGGGTTCCATTCCTTTTAAAAGAGATCCAGGCAAGACCCCAAATAAAATAACCATAACAATCATCGGAACAAACATCGCAAATTCGCGCCGCGATAGATCAGGCATAGCCAGTGCATCGGCATTCACGCGTGGACCAAAAAGCACACCGCGATAAAGGACCAGCATGTATGCGGCGCCCAGGACAACTCCCGTGCCAGCCACAATCGCAACACGCGGATCATAGGCATAAGCCCCCATCAGGGATAAAAATTCGCCCACAAATCCAGATGTTCCCGGTAATCCAACAGACCCCAGCATCAAAATCATAAACACCACCGCATACTTCGGCATATTCCCGGCAATCCCACCATACGCCTTAATCTCACGCGTATGTAACCGATCATATACAACCCCAACACACAGGAATAAGGCAGCGGAAATAATCCCGTGCGACAACATCTGGAACATCGCGCCCTGCACCCCATGAAGGGTGGCCGTAAATATCCCCATGGTCACAAAACCCATATGCGCCACAGATGAATAAGCAATCATCTTTTTCATGTCATCCTGGACCAGGGCAACAAGAGATGTGTAAACGATGGCAATGACACTCAGCGCCATAACAAACGGGGTAAAATAAAGGGATGCGTCCGGGAACATGGGAATAGAGAATCGCAAAAAGCCATACCCCCCCATTTTCAACAAAACGCCAGCCAGAATCACAGACCCTGCAGTTGGTGCCTCAACGTGGGCATCAGGAAGCCAGGTATGAACAGGCCACATCGGCATTTTCACAGCAAAGCTTGCGAAAAAGGCGATCCAAAGCCAAAATTGCATATTCGGCGAGAAATGATACGCCATCAGATCCGGAATAAATGATGTCCCGGCCGTATGGATCATAACCATCATCGCAACCAGCATTAAAACGGACCCAAGCAGCGTATATAAAAAGAATTTAAACGAAGCATAAATACGCCGTTTTCCGCCCCATACCCCAATAATTAAATACATGGGGATCAAAACCGCTTCAAAGAAGACATAAAAAAGAACCAGGTCCAGTGCCGCAAAGGTCCCGATCATAAAGGTTTCAAGAACCAGAAAAGCCGCCATATATTCACGGACACGTACCGTCACGCTGCGCCATGCCGACACGATACAAACGGGCGTTAAAAATGCGGAAAGCAAAACGAAATAGACAGATATTCCGTCAACCCCCAAAAGGCGGTCCCACCATCCGGTAGATAGCGATGCGCCAGCCCCTTCGGCCCCGGCAGTAGAAAGGGAAGATAGCTGGAACGTCGGATCAAACTTTTGCAGCATCAAAAGAGACAAGGCAAAAACCGCCATAGAGGTAAAAAAGGCAATCGATTTCGATGTACTGGCGATGCGGGCGTCATCCCCACGCAAAAGGCAAAGGACAATCGCCCCCAAAAGCGGAAGCGCAATCATCAAAGACAGAAGGGAAAACGAATGCATATCTCAATCCTTTTATTAACGTATCACAGCGGAGATAAGACCTTCCCCACCCAAAACGACAAAACCTTTTTAATGTAATCCCGCAAACAGCCCTAAACGAATGGCCATCCACGTAACCAAAACCAAAACTCCCCCCATCATGGCAAACGCATAATGGTAAACATATCCGGTCTGAAGCCATGACAACGCCATTGCACCCCATCGCGTAACACGGGCCGATCCATTGGGCCCCAGTCCATCGATCAGCGCGCCATCGCCGGCCTTCCAGAACACACGGCCCAAAAGACGCGCCGTACGAACAAATAAAACATCATACACCTGATCAAAATACCATTTATAAAATGACAGGTTGTAAAGAGGCCGCAGCACACCAGAAAACCAAACCGGGAACCCAGGAACCAGCAAATAAATAACAAGAGCCAGAAATATACCCAATCCACCAGCAACGGTCGGGGTCATTGCAACCCATTCGGGCACGCCGTGCGCATGGGCAACTGCATCATCATGATTCACGATTAAACTATCGCCCCAAAAAGAATCTCGGGTCCATTCGTGATAGGATGTAAATGATTGCGCCGCCGATGTCGTATGGGCCATTGCTTGAGAATGCTCTGCACCATGATGTCCTTTATCGGATTCATGAACGGCAACAACAGTATCCGCATGATGCGTATAACCATCGACCATTCCGCCATACAGGTATGCGCCGCTAAACAAAGCACCCGCCGCCAGAACAACAAGCGGGATCATCATTACAGCCGGACTTTCATGCGCATGATCATATGTGTGATGATCGGCCCGCGTCTTGCCATAGAATGTCATGCTCATCAGACGCCACGAATAAAACGCGGTCATAAATGCAGCTGCAATACCCATCCAATAGGCGAATATCCCCACGTCACTTCCAGCCGCCCATGCAGATTCCAGGATGGTATCTTTGGAATAATATCCAGCAAAATAAGGCACACCACAAAGGGCCAAAGACCCAATCACCATCATCAGATGTGTAGCCGGAATCTTCCGCCAAATGCCGCCCATTTTGCGCATGTCTTGCTCGCCGTCCATAGCGTGAATGACAGATCCAGCACCTAAAAACAACAATGCTTTGAAAAACGCATGCGTCACCAAATGGAACATCGCGGCGCCATATGCCCCAACGCCAAGGGCAAAAAACATGTACCCCAGCTGAGACATCGTGGAATACGCAATAACCCGTTTGATATCAAATTGGGTTAACCCAATGGTCGCAGCCACAAAGGCAGTCAACGCACCAACAACACAAATGATCATCAATGCATCCGGCGCCGCATCATAAACGGGGGAAAAACGCGCAACCAAGAAAACACCGGCCGTCACCATTGTGGCCGCATGGATCAGGGCGGAAACAGGCGTGGGCCCCTCCATCGCATCGGGAAGCCAGGTATGAAGCCCCAGCTGCGCCGATTTCCCCATCGCGCCAATGAACAGCAAAATACCGATCAGGGTTAATGCGTGAACCTCATACCCAAGAAAAGGTATAATCAAATCTTTTTTATCTGGAACGGCGGCAAAAATTGACGAAAACTCGATGCTGCCAAAAACAAAAAATGTCGCAAAAAGGCCAAGGACCAAGCCCAAATCCCCCACACGATTTACAATAAACGCCTTAATCGATGCCGCGCAGGCGGATGGCTTTTCATGCCAAAACCCGATCAGCAGATAGGATGCAAGCCCCACCCCTTCCCATCCAAAAAAGATTTGCAGCAGGTTATCAGCTGTGACCAGCATCATCATGGCAAAGGTAAAAAGCGACAAATACGCCATAAACCGGGGAATGGAATGATCATGCGACATATACCCAACCGAATACACATGCACACACGCCGATACAATCGTAATAACATTCATCATGACAACAGATAACTGATCGGCACGAATGGACCAATTGGCCGTAAATCCGGCAACATCCATCCATGTCGCGAGCATGGTCACGCGCACATGTCCCCCCAGGACCACATCCTGAAACAACAGGATAGAGGATGCAGCCGCCGCGATCATCAATCCGCACGTGATCAACTGGGAAAGTCGATCTCCGATGATACGGCCAAACAACCCCACCGTTAAAAAGCCGATCAGCGGCGCAAATACAGCAATCAGTTCAAGAGACATTGTCTTTACCCTCGCATCTCAGATATATCGTCAACGGCGATTGATCCGCGGTTACGGAAAAATACAACCAGAATAGCCAAACCAATTGCGGCTTCAGCTGCCGCAACGGTCAGAATAAACATCGTGAAAACCTGCCCTGCAATATCCCCCATAAAAGAGGAAAAGGCCACAAAGTTGATATTCACCGCCAAAAGCATCAATTCAATCGACATCAAAATGACAATCACATTTTTGCGATTCAAAAAAATGCCAAAAACGCCCAGCGTAAACAAAATCGCGGCCAGGGTCAGGTAATGGGTCAATCCAATATCAAACATTTTTTATACCTACTCCGGATGGAATTGATTTCATTTCTAATACATCGGATGCCTTGCGCGCATTTTGATCTGCCACGCGCTGACGCCGTACACCCGGACGTTGACGCAGCGTCAAGACAATCGCCCCAATCATCGCGGTCAGCAAAATAAGGCCCGAGACCTGAAACGGCAATATATAATGGGTATACAGAACATGGCCCAGCGCCTTTGTATTCTCGGTCATATCAGGGGACGGAATGGCCAAAGCCGGATCGTGGGACGAGGGGCGCGCATCCGCGCCCGGCATTCCCGCATACAGCAAAACAAGTTCAGCAAGCAAAACACCGCCCAAAACCATACCAATTGGCGCGTAACGCAGGGCGCCATGCCGCAGCTGGGCAAAATTGATATCCAGCATCATCACAACGAACAGGAACAGCACCGCCACTGCGCCGACATAAACAATCACAAGCAGCATGGCGATAAATTCCGCGCCCATTAAAACAAAAAGACCAGCCGCGTTAAAAAACGCAAGGATCAGGAATAAAACCGAATGCACCGGGTTCTTTGCGGTAATCACCATGCCGGCGGATAACGTCAGCACAAGCGCAAAAAGATAAAAAGACAAAGCAGTGATCATGATTATCGATACCTCGCATCGCTTGCGATATTACGGGCGATTTGGGCTTCCCACCGATCGCCATTTTCCAGCAATTTTTCCTTGTTATAAAATAATTCGGCCCGGGTTTCGGTTGCGTATTCAAAATTGGGGCCTTCGACAATGGCATCCACCGGACACGCTTCCTGGCACAGACCGCAATAAATACATTTGGTCATATCAATGTCATAGCGCGTGGTGCGGCGGGATCCATCGTCCCTAGGTTCGGCCTCAATCGTAATGGCCTGGGCGGGGCAAATCGCTTCGCACAGTTTGCAGGCAATACAGCGTTCTTCCCCATTGGGATAGCGGCGCAGGGCATGTTCACCCCGGAAACGAGGACTAATCGGCCCCTTTTCGTATGGATAGTTAATTGTCACACGCGGCACAAAAAACATGTACTTGAGGGTCAAGGCCATACCCTTGACGATTTCATACAGTAAAAACGATTTAGCAACTTGTTTTATGGACATAATTTATCTCACTTACTTCGGCAACGCATCCATATATAAAAGGGTTCCGGCAACGACCACGATCCATATCAGCGACAGCGGCAAGAACACCTTCCATCCCAAACGCATCAATTGGTCATAGCGATAACGCGGAAATGACGCGCGCGCCCAGATAAAGAAAAACAGCACGGCGCAGATTTTTAGGATAAACCAAATCCATCCAGGCACAAACGATAATCCCTCAATCCCGAATGGAACATGCCAGCCGCCCAGAAAGAGAACAGTGGTCATCGCACTCATCAAAATCATATTGGCGTATTCCCCAAGGAAAAACAGCGCAAAGGTCATCGATGAATATTCAACCATAAATCCGCCGGATAATTCCGATTCCCCTTCGGGTAAATCAAACGGTGGACGATTTGTTTCGGCCAAAATCGACACCAAAAACACAATGAACATGGGAAACAGCAAAGCCACCATCCACCACGGACGATCAGCCTCAATAATCCCGGTCAGGTTCAATGTACCCGTGGTCAACAACACACAAACAATCACAAGGCCCATCGACACCTCGTAACTCACCATCTGGGATGCCGAACGCATACCGCCAAGGAAAGCATAACGCGAATTACTGGCCCATCCGGCCATGATAACGCCATATACACCCATGGACGAGATCGCAAACAGATACAGAATTCCGACGTTAATATTGGCCAAAACAACCTTTGCATCCACGGGAATGACCGCCCACGCCAGAAGCGCCAAAGAAAAAAGCATCATCGGCGCCAAAACAAAGACAGGTTTATTCGCCTGCGTCGGTAAAATAGTTTCTTTGGAAAGTAACTTGATACCATCCGCAATCGGTTGCAGCAAGCCGAAAGGACCAACGGTCATCGGCCCCTGCCGACGCTGCATCGCGCCCAGGACTTTACGTTCCGCATAGGTTAGATAAGCAACGCCGCCCAAAACGCACCCAACAATGGCCCCAATGTGCAAAAGGGTCCAAACAAAGTCCATCCCATATAAATTGATCAATTCCATCATCTTTACGCTGCCTGACGGTGGTTGGATTTTAAAAAGGCATCAACACATGCCTTCATTGTTTTTGAAACATGCGTGATCACATTTGTATCATAATAATTGGGAACTGTACTGATAAAATCACTGCGCGACGATGTACCAGAACGGCCCAGCGATTGAGGCATAACAGCTGCACGAACATCCCCCATATGAGAAACAGGAATATATGTGCGGGCCATACGGGCACGCAGCTGCGCCAGGTCATCATATGGCAATGGATACCCCATCACACCAGACAACGCCCGAATAATTTTCCAGTCCTCTCGGGCAAGGCCAGGGGGGTGAACAGCCGCACGCGCCTGCTGGGCCCGGCCCTCCATATTGACGTAAATACCATTTTTTTCGGTATAGGCCGCGCCCGGTAAAATCACGTCGGCACGCGCAGCCCCTCGGTCGCCATGATGTCCTTGATACACCACAAACGCATCGTCACGCATACTGTCCACGACATGGGGTGTATCCGTATTCATCAAATAAACAACATCCATTTCACAGATATCAAATGGTGTAGACGTAAATCCAATATCCATACCGCCCACCATCGACGCGGCTATATGCAGGATATTCCACCCATTCCAATCCGCCCGAATCATATTAAAAGACCCGGCCAATTCATAAAGGCGTTTTAAAATCTGGACACCATCCACGCGCCTTAAAGCCCCCATTCCCACAATCATCATGGGGTTTTTAGCCGCACGTAAAACGGCAGAAAAAGGATGCGTACCAGAAAGCAGAGAATCAATTCCATCCGGCCCGGCCGAAATGTGTTCGATATCGTATGTTAAATCTGTATCAGTTCCGATAACACCGATCGGTAACCGTTTATGTTTCGCAAGCCAGGCTTTGCGGATACGGGCATTCACCATAGTCGCCTCATGGCGAGGATTTGCCCCCACGATGAGAATAGCATCTGCTTGTTCAATTCCGGCAATCGTTGTGTTAAATAAATATCCGCCACGCGGGCCATTTTCAATTTGTTCGCCATTGACGCGGCATTCCGTGCGCTGCGCGCCCATCTGATCCATCAAGTCTTTTAATGCAACCATTTCTTCAAGAGCGCACAGTTCGCCGGCAAAAGCCGCAATTTTATCCGGTGTCGTCTGCGACATACGGCTTGCAATCATGGCCAATGCATCATCCCAGCTAGCAGGAACCAAGGCCCCCGTCCCCGCATCACGGACATACGGGGTATCCAAACGGGCATATTTCAATCCATCCACAGCATACCGCGAACGATCCCCAATCCATTCCTCGTTAATATCTTCGTGAAGACGAGGCAGAATGCGCAGGGCTTCATTCCCGCGGCTATCCACACGGATATTCGACCCGACCGCATCCATGACATCAACGCTGTCTGTCTTTTTGATTTCCCATGCACGGGCCTTAAAGGCATAAGGTTTATTCGTCAAGGCACCAACAGGACAAATATCAACCAAGTTTCCAGACAATTCCGTTGTCACGGGACGATCAACAAATGGACCAATTTCAACGTTTTCCCCCCGGTTCATCAACCCGAGTTCAGATGTACCCGCGATTTCATCACAGAACCGAACGCATCTTGTGCACTGAATACACCGCGTCATGACGGTTTTGACCAGAGGGCCAATATCCTTGTCCTTTACCGCGCGTTTTGATTCGTGATAACGGGATCGATCAAAACCATAGGCGACCGACTGATCCTGAAGATCACATTCGCCGCCCTGATCGCACACGGGACAATCCAGCGGGTGATTGATCAGCAACATTTCCATGACACCACGGCGCGCCTTATCCGCCATGGGGGTTTTTGTATACACCTCCATATTGTCGCCGCAAGCAAGGGCACAGGACGCAACCGGTTTGGGCGCTCCCTTCACCTCAACCAAGCACATCCGGCAATTTGCCGCGACCGATAACTTGTCATGATAACAAAAACGCGGAATTTCAATCCCCAGCATTTCTGCGGCCTGTAGGATCGATGTCCCCGGCGCAACTTCGATTTCGGTATTGTTGATTTTTAACTTGGGCATTTAGGAACCTATATCTTTTATCATTTTCAAAATCGTATGTTTCAAATCTGGAATACGCTGAACAGCAACATTCCACATGAGCTCTTTATCTAATCGCGCATATTCATGTGCAATAATATCACGCATTCCCTTTACCCCTCGCCACATCCCTTCAGGGTATTTTTCAAGGACATCATCAGGGATATTTTTTGCTGCTTCGCCAATAATTTCAATAGCCCGCGACACAGCATAAAATAAAACCCTATTTGATTTAAAGTCCTCAAAACTAAGTCCATCAATACTCTCTTCAATCACCAAGATAGATTCTAGAATATCATCAACCCTGGCATACCAATTCTTTTTATTCGACATCACGGGCCTCATTCAGAATATCAACCCGCATGCGTGGGTGTATCGCCGCATCTGTCAATAAATCGACATCACGCCCTAAAAGATCAATAAGATCCAAACGAAGTTCGGAAAATTCAAGTAGATCTGGTTTCTGATCGAAATCAACAATCAAATCTACATCACTATCATCCCGTGCTTCCCCGCGTGCAACCGATCCAAAAACGCGCAGGCGTGTGACTCCACGCGCGGCCAAAGCGGGCTTTAATGCACGCAATCGATTCAAAATGGATTCACTGGGGGTTGTCATTATTTCTTACGCCGCCTTTGCCGTTTTGCGGTAATCTAAAATACGCTGCTCAACCACAGGGCGGAAATGCCGCATCAACCCCTGGATCGGCCAGCCCGATGCATCGCCGTGCGCACAGATTGTATGCCCTTCAATCTCTTTTGAAATATCCAAAAGGGTATCAATTTCATCGATCGTGGCATTGCCTTTGACCATACGCTGCATGATTCGCCACATCCACCCCGTCCCCTCGCGGCACGGCGTACACTGCCCACAGCTTTCATGCATGTAAAAGAACGACAGCCGCGCAATCGCATAAATAATATCCGTGGATTTATCCATCACGATCAGACCCGCGGTCCCCAACAAGGATTGCAGAGTCTTAAGAGAATCAAAATCCATCATCGCTTTTTCGCACAAATCTTTGGGCAAAAGCGGGGTGGACGATCCCCCCGGAATCACAGCCAGCAGATTATCCCACCCGCCGCGCACCCCGCCCGCATGTTTTTCAATCAATTCGCGCATAGGAATTCCCATCGCTTCCTCAACATTACAGGGATTATTGACGTGACCCGAAATACAAAACAACTTGGTTCCCGTATTCTTTTCATTAGGGCCAATGCCAGCGAACCAGCTCCCGCCCCGCCGCATAATGGTCGGGACAGATGCGATCGTTTCCACATTATTCACCGTGGTGGGACATGAATAAAGCCCGGCACCAGCGGGAAAGGGCGGCTTGTTCCGGGGCTGGCCCTTTTTCCCCTCAATACTTTCGATCAAGGCTGATTCTTCACCGCAGATATACGCCCCTGCCCCGCGATGCAGGACAACATCAAAATCCCATCCGGACCCCGCCGCGTTTTTACCCAGCAGGCCCGCGTCATACGCCTCGCGGATCGCATTTACGACGGCAGATCCTTCGTTATAAAACTCACCCCGGATATAGATATAGGCCCGGTGGGCACCAATCGCGAAACCAGCGATCAAGGCACCTTCAATCAATTTATGCGGATCATGACGCAGGATATCACGGTCTTTACACGTTCCAGGTTCTGATTCATCCGCGTTGATCACCAGGTAATGAGGTTTGCCGGATTCCTTTGGCATAAAGGACCATTTCATCCCGGTGGGAAAGCCCGCGCCACCCCGGCCCCGCATACCGGACTTTTTCATTTCATCAATGATCCAGTCGCGACCTTTTGCGATAATATCCTTGGTCCCATCCCAGTCCCCACGGGACCGGGCCCCAGCAAGGCCAGACGACCCCCAACCATAAATATTCGTAAAAATCCGGTCCTGATCCGCAAGCATCGTTCAAAATCCTCTCACGTGCAAAAAACAATCTAACAGGCAGGATAATCCATTTTAGAAAAAAAGCGAGGGGGGAGATGCACGGAATATGCGGTTTTAATAAATGATAAGAAGCCTCGTCCTTAAACAAGCATTACGTTAATATAAATCAACATTCCTGTTGATAACCTATCCCTTTTTCTCAATCTTCTTGACTCATCTTCAGGCACAGTCATCATAAAAAACGGAGATTTATACACATAAACACCTTTTAAATATTTAAAAGCCAAAAAACATCACGCGGCAGGAGCGCAGCCCAAAGACATGTCCACATTGATCGGTTTTGTCGTTTTATATATTCTGGCGTCTATTGCCATCGGCCTTTACGCAGCATTGCGGGTCAAAACATCAAAAGACTATGTGGTTGCTGGCCGCTCCCTTCCGTTATACATAACAACAGCAACGGTATTTGCTACATGGTTTGGGTACGAAACCGTTTTGGGAACTTCATCAACCTTTCTGGATGAAAACCTGGGCGGGATTATCGCGGATCCGTTCGGGGCCTCTGCCTGCTTGATCATCGTAGGGGTTTTCTTTGCCCGGCATCTTTATAAAATGAATCTTCTGACAATCGGGGATTTTTACCGTCGCCGGTATAACCGCACGATAGAAGTATTTGTATCCATTGCGATTTGCATCAGTTATCTGGGGTGGGTATCGGCCCAGGTGGCGGCGCTTGGCCTTGTTTTCAACGTGATATCGGATGGGATGATCTCGCGCGAGATGGGGATGTTGGTTGGTATCTCGGTCGTGCTGATCTATACCATGTTTGGGGGGATGTGGTCGGTGGCCCTGACCGACTTTATCCAAATGTTGATCATCTGCGCGGGTATGCTATTTATCTGTTACATGATTTCTGGCATGGTGGACGGAGGCGCCGGCGCGGTGATCCAGCACGCAGTTGAAGCCGACAAATTTGATTTCTGGCCCTCTATGGATCTGGCCTCTATTCTTGTTTTTGCGGCGGGATTCTTGACCATGGCCCTCGGATCCGTACCACAGCAAGACGTGTTCCAACGCGTCATGTCCGCAAAGGATGAGAAAACAGCCGTGCGCGGATCTGTTCTGGGTGGATCACTGTATTTGGTCTTTGCCTTTATTCCCATCTTTATTGCCTATTCGGCGACGCTGATCGACCCTTCGTTGGTTGCGCAAAACATGGGCCCGGATGGTGATACCCAATTGATATTGCCCAGCTTTATCATGAACCACATGCCCATATATGCCCAGGTAATCTTCTTTGGCGCCCTACTCTCCGCCATTATGTCAACAGCATCCGGGACTCTGCTTGCGCCATCGGCCCTTTTTGCTGAAAACATCTTAAAACCGATGCTGCGGCACATGGACGATAAACACCTTTTAAAATTACTGCGTACGACAGTTGTCGGGTTTGCATGCATTGTCTTTGTTTACAGCTATTACAGCACACAAGAAGGCGTCACCATTTTTGAAATGGTTGAAAATGCCTATATGGTAACGTTGTGCGGCGCATTTGTCCCGCTGGCCTTTGGTGTATATTGGAAACGCGCGAATACGGCCGGCGCTACGCTCTCTATCCTCATGGGGGTCAGCACGTGGGTCTTCCTGCAATCCCTTGCCTATAATCTGCCCGAAGGGTCGCCTGAACTGATCGTTCCGCCCCAATTGGCCGGGCTTGGGATGGCGATTATCGGGATGCTTATTGGCGGCTATATCGGCAAACGTGATTATCACCATCACCACCATCACGGTGGCGGGCACCATCACGGCACGGACCATACGGCCCTTGTAGACCAAGGAGGATCCCACACAGCACCCGCAGGAACAAAGGAATGACAAACCGCCCATTCGTTGGAGCAGCTGTTTTCCTTGTAGACCCGGATAACCAAATTCTGATGGGTCACCGCCTGTCTCGTCATGGGCAAGGGCTATGGGGTATACCTGGCGGGCATGTTGAATTCGGAGAGGATCCCAGCTGTACCGCCCAGCGAGAAACAAAGGAAGAAACAGGGATTGATATCCCTTCACCCTATCTTCTGGGTATAACCAGCGATCTCTTTCCTGAAAACGATACGCACTATATCACTCTTTTTTATGTCACAACCGTCCCGAAAGGAACCATTCCAAAACGCATGGAACCGGATAAATTCGATGCATGGGAATGGTTTGATCTTCGGCAATTACCGGATAACTTATTTCTGCCGATTATAAATCTGATTCAAAATATGGGCGGAATAGACCAGCTGTCATCCACGATCAACGAATGTCTGGCACAAAAGGGCCGCCTGGCCGCGCCGCTCCCTTTAAAAAATCATGCGGCCTAAGGCCTGTGGTCAACCAGCCTTTTTTCAGGGATCAATCCCGCCGCCGCAATCCCTCATCACGCCACGTTTGATTTCTGGGCCAGATCGGCCAGCGTTGTCGGCCCCGTAATCGCCATAGATCCGCGCCGCCCCTTTTGAGATCCGACAGACACAGGACGCCCCGCCCGCAGATCATCCAGCAAAATAATAATATTTTCGGCGGTTAAATCTTCGTAATAATCGTCATTGATTTGAACCATTGGCGCGTTCACACAAGCCCCCAGGCATTCCACCTCCATCAACGTGAAATACCCATCCGCCGTTGTGTCCCCAATATGAATACCCAAATGATCTTCGCACGCCTTTAAAATACCGCCGGCATTGCACAGCCAACAGGGGGTGGTTGTACACAGCTGGATCAAATATTTTCCAACAGGTTCCAGATTATACATACTGTAAAAACTGGCAACTTCATATACTTTCACCGGAGGTTCTTCTACGATACGGGCGATTTCATCCATGGCCGAACGGGGGATCCAGCCGCCGAAGGGAACAGGCGCCGCAGACGCGCCATCCACAGCGACCTGACGCTGAGCAAGATCCAGCAAGGGCATAATCGCCGAGCGTTTCTGTTCATCCGGATAACGGGATAAAATATCAGCAACCATTTTCGCATCCCGGAAGGCGAAGGCAGGATACAGCACCTGCGCGGTTTCAAAATCAACGTGTTTTTTCATTTTTCCCTCATTCGGTCATATATGTCATTCCCGCGAAGGCGGGAATCCAGTCAATCCTATATCTTCACTCAAATCTTTCCAATCTGGATTCATTTTCTCTATCAGTTCTAATTTCCATCCACGATTCCATTTTTTTATTTGTTTCTCACGGGTTATAGCGGCATAAATATCGTCTGTCACCTCATACCACACCAGCATTTTTACACCGTATTTCTTGGTAAACCCTTCTATGTCTCCCCTTTTATGCTGCCAGATTCGCCCCACCAGATTTGAAGATACCCCGACATAAAGCGTCCCATTTCTTTTATTGGCAAGAATATAAACAGCAGCAAGCATTTTTTACTCTGGATTCCCGCTTTCGCGGGAATGACAATATCCTGATCGCCTCTTTCTACCGGTCAATTTCCCCGAATACAATATCCATGGATCCGATGATCGACACCGCGTCGGCCAGCATATGCCCGCGTGACAAGAAATCCAACGCCTGTAAATGGGCAAAGCCCGGGGCGCGAATATGGCAACGATACGGTTTATTTGTGCCGTCTGACATCAAATAGACCGCGAATTCCCCCTTTGGGGCTTCAACGGCGGTGTACGTTTCGCCGGCGGGGACGTGCACCCCTTCGGTATACAGTTTAAAATGATGAATCAAGGCCTCCATCGACGATTTCATCTCGGCACGCGGGGGGGGCGCGACCTTAAAATCATCAATCATAACATTACCCTGCGGCATGTTTTGAATACATTGCTTCATGATTTTTAATGATTCACGCATTTCGGCCATCCGGACCAGATAGCGCGCATAGCAATCGCCCGTTTTACCGACCGGAATATCAAATTCCAGTTCATCATACACGTCATACGGCTGTGCCCGGCGCAAGTCCCATGCCACACCCGATCCGCGCAGCATCGGCCCCGTAAATCCCCAGTCCATCGCTTCTTCGGGGGTTGCAACGCCAATATCCACCGTGCGCTGTTTGAAAATACGGTTATCGGTCAGCAAATTATCCAGATCATCCAGAAACGCGGGGAACGAATCAGTCCAGGCGGCCATATCCTCCAGCAGTCCTTGGGGCACATCCTGATGGACGCCGCCGGGACGGATATAATTGGCATGCAGGCGTGCGCCGCAGACCCGATCATAAAACTCCATCCCTTTTTCACGTTCCTCAAATCCCCACAAGGCAGGCGTGATCGCCCCAACGTCCAGCGCAAAGGTCGTTATATTCAGAACGTGGTTCAAAATACGGGTCAGTTCGCAGAACAGAACGCGAATATACTGCGCACGGCGGGGCGCCGTGATACCCAGCAATTTTTCAGTCGCCAGCGCAAAGCAATGTTCCTGATTCATCGGGCTGACATAATCCAATCGATCAAAATAGGGCAATGCCTGCATGTACGTTTTGGATTCAATAAGTTTTTCGGTTCCGCGATGTAAAAGACCGATATGGGGATCGGCACGTTCCACAACCTCACCATCCATCTCCATGATCAAGCGAAGGACACCGTGCGCAGCCGGGTGCTGCGGCCCAAAATTCAGCATATAAGAGCGGATTTTTTCGGAATCCGTCAAATTCGTCTGATCAAAATCGACTTTTTCTTCTAGAAACATGTCAAAAACCCTGCCTTATTTAAGTTTTTTGTGTTCGGAGGGGATATCCACCGACACATCCGCATTCGCGGGTACCCATCCCCGGGTTGGTTTCGTTGCCTTTTCATCGCCCGGAAGCTGTACGTCCGTCATCCCGTCCCACGGGCTGACATGATCAAACGATCTGTACGCCTGTTGCAATTCAACCGGCGCGTACACCACTCGTTTTTGCAGATCATCATAATGCAGTTCCACAAACCCGGTCATCGGAAAATCCTTGCGCAGGGGGTATCCTTCAAATCCATAATCGGTCAGAATACGGCGCAGATCAGCATTTCCGGCAAACACAATACCATACATATCGTACGCCTCGCGCTCAAACCACCCAGCTGTGCTAAATAAGCTGACAACGGAAGGAACAGTCTGGTTTTCAGACACGTACACCTTGACACGTACACGTACATTTTCCTTAAGGGACAATAGGTTATAGACCACTGTAAATCTATTTTCTAAAGAAGGATCATCACATCCGCACAGATCCACCAGCTGAACAAAAGCCCCCCCAGATTCACCCCGCAAATAAGACATAAAATCAATCAAAGTATCGACACGTACGGTAAAAGAAGCTTCATTCTTATACCATAAGCAATCAATAATATCATTTGAACGGTCCTGGTTAATTTGGGACACAATACGTTCCAAAGGCATAGGAGAAGCCCTCTCCTCTGCACCCTGTACGTGCTGTACGTCTTCTGTTTTTTGAATGGTATTTTCCGTCATTTTTTACCGCACAATCCGCGTGTCTTCGCGCCCGATTTTCTTTTGAAGCAAGAGGATACCATATACCAAAGCCTCAGCCGTTGGGGGGCATCCAGGCACATAAATATCCACCGGAACGATCCGGTCGCACCCCCGCACAACAGAATATGAATAATGATAATATCCGCCGCCATTCGCACAGGATCCCATGGAAATCACCCACCGAGGTTCCGGCATCTGGTCATACACCCGCCGCAGCGCAGGCGCCATTTTATTCGTCAACGTCCCCGCAACAATCATCACATCTGACTGGCGCGGACTGGGGCGCGGAATGATTCCAAAACGGTCCAGGTCATACCGCGACATATAAGCATGAATCATTTCAACCGCGCAGCACGCAAGCCCAAACGTCATTGGCCACATCGATCCGGTCCGGGCCCAGTCAAACAAGGCATCGGCCGTTGTTAACATAAACCCTTTTTCTTCGGTCGTTTTTGCAATAGCGGCCGCCAGAACATCCCCGCCTTCCGCCCGCTGCTGGGGCGTCAAGGTTTGAAAAGGTACAGCCGGGGCCAGCTCAATGGTGCGATCATGTGTCATTATAAAACCTATCTCTTATTCCCAATCCAGGGCACCCTTGCGCCATTCATACACAAATCCAACCGTCAAGACACCCAGGAAAATCATCATTGACCAAAAACCAGCCATCCCAATAGTCCCAAGCGTCACGGCCCAGGGAAACAAAAACGCGATTTCCAGATCAAAGATAATAAAAAGGATGGCCACCAGATAAAAACGCACATCAAATTTGGACCGCGCATCGTCAAAAGCATCAAAGCCGCATTCATAGGCCGCAAGCTTTTGCGCATCTGGCCGTTGACGCCCCGCGATTAAAGACGCGATCACCGCCGCGCCAGAAATACCAACGGCAATAGCCATAAACACAAGAATAGGAAAATAATTTGACAGAAAATCACCCGCCGCCATGAGATCGACTCCTTATAATGCACAAAGGCAGGCATAACACTGCAGAGAACGCACGATGATGTCAAGAGGACAGCAAACACAATCAAGATAAATCAATACGAAACACACATGTATATGCAGATATAAATTGCGATAAAAATGCGCGTGATATTCTTGCCACACGAAAAGCGAAAATTATATAGAGTTTGCTTTTTCCTCTGGCGAATCATCTTGGTTCACGTATCTTTAACGTGCTTCAAAGTTTTGGGGGACTTTGGCTTTTTGCCGCATCCTCAAAACAAAAGATGTTCCAAAACTTCTAAATGGGTAAGGAGACCCCTTATGAAACTCAATTTCAAATCGACATTATTAACAGGCTCTGCGATTGTCGCCGTTGGCGCCCTGATGGGTGCTTTCAGCGTGAACGTCGCACATGCTGCCGACGCCGCAACACCGGCAGCGGACACAACCTATACAACCGCGAAAACAGGTGACGCCGCCTCTGCTGCTGCTGCTGATACAGCTGGCGGTGCCGGGGATGACGGTATTCAATTTGGTGGCTCTGCAATCGACATTACCGTGAACGGTGTGGCCGTTACCGGGGGTGCCGGGGCCGCTGGGGGCGTTGATACAACGATGGATGATGGGGAAGCTGGGGGCGCTGGTGGCCACGGTATTAACTTCCCATCTGCTCAGGATGGTACATCAGGCGCGTATCCAACCATTTTGCTGAATAGCACAGCATCCGCAGTTGGGGGCGCTGGTGGCGACGGTTCTGATGGTTCCGATGGCGACGCTGACGGTGCAATTGGGGGTGCCGGGGGTGCCGGGGGATCGGCTGCCTATGTTGATGCCAACTATGGCCGCGTAACAGGCGCTGGTGACTTTACCGGGGGTGCCGGGGGCGACGGTGGCGACGCAAACGAAACAGGCGGTAACGATAACCTTCAAGGGGGTACAGCTGGTGCCGGGGGTGCTGCTATTGACCTCATTTCTGACAACAACACCGTTTCACTGACCAGTGGATCGGCCGTAACCGGGGGTGCTGGGGGCGACGGTGGTGCATCCGTTGGAACAGCAAACAACCGTGACGGGGGTGCTGGGGGCGATGGTATTGACGTTGACGGTGCGACCGCAACGATCACCATTGGTTCGGGCGTAACCGTAACCGGGGGTGCTGGTGGTGCAGCGGGTACAGGTGGTTCCGGTACAGCTGGTGCAGCGGGTACAGACGGGGCTGGTATCCGTTTGGATGGTGCATCCGTAACATTAACAAACGCGGGTACAATTACCGGCGGTGATTCTGGATCAGGTATTGCTCTTGATGTCAACGCGGCAACCGCAACCATTACCAACACAGGGACAATCGGTTCGACAAGCCATACAGGCGATGCGATCGATTTGGATCTTGCTGGTACAACAACATCGATTACCAACTCGGGTACCGTTCGTACAACCAGTGGTAATGCAATTGATGTAACTTCTGGTGACACACTGACCACCTTAACCAACTCGGGCACCATTGCGGCGACCACAGGTAAAGGTGTTGTGGCAGCTGGTACATTAACAACCTTCACCAACTCGGGCACCGTTTCAGGAACAACAGGAACAACCATTGATGCATCTGGCACAGTGACAACCCTGACCAACTCCGGTACGGTTTCTACGACAACGGGTGACGCGATTAACGTATCCGGTACATTAACAACCTTCACCAACTCGGGCACCGTTTCGGCGACCACAGGTGAAGCTTTGGTTTTGGGAAGCACAACATCACCAAACACCATCACCAACACAAGCGGTACGTTTACATCGGCGAACGTCACATCAACAGAAGGTACAATCACCGTCGGTGCAGTTGACCTTGTTGATACAACAATCACGGGTGGTACCATTGCCAACACGGCATCTGGGGCAACCAACAACGCGATTTATTTGAGTGCAACGGCACAAACCGGTACATTCACATTAAATAACGTTACTGTAACAGGTGATATCACATCTGGTGCAAACGCGCAGTTGCTGAAATTGGATGGCACAACCGCCGTTGCCGGTAACATTGCGATGGGCGCGGGTAACGATACCCTGACGCTCTCTGGTGGTTCCGTAACCGGTACGATTGATTTGGAAGCGGGTACAAACACCGTTTCTATCGATGATGCGTTCACAACCGGCGGCACATTTGATGCCACGGGTGGTACAGCGGCAATTACGGTTGCCAGCGGCGGTACATTTACCGTTAACCATGCGGTTACAACCGGCGCAGCAGCTTTGGCTGTAAACAGCGGCGGTACGCTGCATCTGGATGGCGCTGATGTAACCAACGGCGGCGCATTAACCAACGCCGGTACAGTTAAAATCGATGCTGACAAAGGTCTGACAGTTGCAACGCACGTTGCATCAACAGGTACCTATAGCTTCGGTGTGGCTGGTGGATCGGATGGATCGCTTGGACAAGGTCTTTTGACCGTTTCCGGCGGTGCGGCTGATCTGACAGGTTCAACGATTGCTGTTCGTGTTGAAACTGGATCCGGTTTCATTGCAACCAACGACTACTTTAAAGTGGTTGATGGTACGGGCAGTGTTGGCGGTCTTGATGCGACAACCGATGATTTCACAGTAACGGATGACTCCTATGTCCTGAGCTTTGTGATCACAGATGGTTCGAACGCAACAGTTTCTGGTTCAGCCAACGATGCTTACCTGATTGCGACACGTGCTTCGGCCGCTTCGATTGGGACCAACGCAAACAACGATGCGATAGCAACTGCTTTGGCTTCGATTGATGACACAGGTGTGGCTGCGGTTGATGCTGTTCAAGGTCTCTTGAACGATGCGACAACACAAGCTGCTGCAAACGAAGTCCTGGAAGCGGTATCGCCAACCGTTGATATGGGTGCTGTCTCTGCGGCGACATCCGTGGCTTCCGGTGCATCGAACGTGATCTCTGGCCGTTTGGCTGGCGTACGCGGTATGGGCGCTGCGGCGGATGAACTACCAAACAGTGTTTGGCTTCAAGGCTTTGGTGGCGTTGCAAACCAAGACGAACGTGACAGCGTTGCCGGATATGATTCAAACACCGTTGGTGTAGCGATCGGTTCCGACATGGAAGTTGCTGATGGCAAAGGGACCGCCGGTGCGGCACTCAGCTACGGTATGACCAATGTCGATAGCGACAATGCGGCAAATGCTGAAACAGATGTGGACAGCTACCAAGTGTCCGTGTATGGCGACTATGACATCGGCAGCAATGCTTATGTTGAAGGTGTTGCGTCCTACGCATGGAACAGCAATGACATGACCCGTCATGCAACGTCCGCAACCACACAAAACGCCGACTATGACTCCAGCCTGTGGAATGCACGTGCTGAAGTTGGCCGCGGATATGATGTGGGTGCAGATGGTCTGACATTGACCCCGAACGTTTCGGCAAACTACTGGCACTACAGTGCTGATGGTTATACAGAAACAGGAACAGGCGCTCTCCTGACCGTTGGTGACAGCGATATGGATGCTCTGGAACTGGGTCTGGGCTTGGATGCAAAATGGTCCATGATGAACGAAGATGGTTCCAAAGTTGAACCCGTTGTACGCGTTGGCTATAGCTACGATGCAATTGGCGACAACCTGGAAGTCACATCAAACTTCGTTGGTTCCACAGGTACCACGTTTGACACTCAAGGGGCAGATCCTGCACGCAGCACATTTAATGTGGGCGCAGGCGTTGACTTCTACTCTGCCAACAACTGGCAAGTTAAAGCCGACTATGACTTCAGCATTAAATCGGATTACACCGCCCACACCGGGATGGTTCGCGCGGGTTACCGCTTCTAATCTGGTCTAATGATCGTAACAAAATTAAAAGCCCCGCGTTTTGCGGGGCTTTTTACGTTTATGCATTTTTATTAGAAAGATCCAAATCGCGACATATATATAGCTGTTTGATAAATGAAATGAACGCTAAGCGAGATCGAGAGCAAGACCAGGCGAGAACCCGGCACGCAGCGTACACATAAAGTACGTGAGCACCGAAAAAGTCAAAGACAGGCGTAAGATCGCAGCTCCGTTCATTTTATTTTACAAGTGGCTAAGCGGCTTGATCATAAAAAATAACATGATTGTGATTCCGGACATGATCCAGGATCTCATAAATATATTCGGGAACTCTTTATCGGTTTATCGGCACATCGGGATCACCCGGACCGCATCCCGCCAATAGGACGTCCAGCCATCCACATGATCTGTATGAGGCACGCGGGTACTATACGCACATGATAAAGTTTGGGGGTCGTTTGGCCCGGCCATAGATCGCATATAACTCTGCGCAATATCGATCGGCACACGCGAATCATCCATACCCACATAATGAATCTGCGGCACCCTGCGCACACGGTTTGCAACAGCCGCCGGATTAAGCGACGATGACATGGGGGTTAAATCATGCAAACGCGTAAACATATCCGTGTCCAGATTACCCGCAATCGTGCGTATACTGACCACATCAGATCGCCGCGCCGCCAGCAAAACAGCAACCCCGCCGCCGCCAGAATATCCAACAAGATGAAATGATTTAATCCGGGGATACCGCAAACGAATCTGATCCAGAAAACGTTCATACCGCCGGATAACATCATCGCCCATGCGGGCATCAGTCCATATCGGATAGGTACAAGATGGCACATCGCGCACATATTGACAGGGACGCGCCGCATAAATCACAGCATCCGCGGGATCCATATGCGCCAACCGCAGGGCAAGAGGATTAAGGGGTGTCGGATCCCCGGAAATTTGTCCACGGGACAGAAAATTCAATCCGTCTCCTACAATATAAATGACGTCCGTATCCGACATCGCCTTCACACGTTCAAATGTTTGGATCGGATAAAAAGGATCAGGATAAATAAATGGTGAGAGTGACAAAGATTCCCTGCCCCTATCATCTTTATTTTCAGATGCCACAATTTGATAAGCTGTTTTATATCGATCTTCGGATGAAACCCCGGTGCTACAAGCACAAAGCGTAGAAGTAAGCCCCGCTACCAAAATAAATTTAGAGCAATGAGTAGAAAGTTTTAAAAATCTTTTATTGCTTTTATACATCAGCCATACCGTTATCTATTTATAGAACCATCTACATTATACGCGCATAAGGGGGGCATTGCAAAACCCCCTTATTACACCCATTTATCAATCGTTTTATGTACCGATTTTCTTAACAGCTTTTATACGGCCATAAATCGCCATCGCGGCACCGGCAATGGTTACAATTTCTTCGGCCGTTCCATCCATACCGGTTACATCAAACCCCATCATTTGTAACATCGTTGCGATCAATGCAATCATCGCGCCCCAAATTGTTTTGGAGGTGAGAAAATTTTTTGTATCGTTCATTTTGAATACTCCTTATTTTTAATGCTTAAAATCAATTAGTTCTCTTTTTTTGTCAGTAAAATATATATCTCATCCACGCGTTTATTCGTGACCTGAATAATCTGTTTAATTTCGGCGATGGTATCGCGGCGCAAATACTGCTCTGCGACACGTGTTTTAAAATCAGCAATGTCCTTTGTGTTCTGTTTGATATCGGCGTGCAAAACACGGCTAAAAAAACCGATCACCGCCATACCGGCCGCCAAAACGCTTTCCATGATGTTTTGAGAAAAATCAATCATGATCAATCACACTTTCATCGCAAATACACATTTTGGATTGGTGGGTTCGGGGTCTAACATGAATGGCTCCAGTTCAGGCGGAGTGTAATTGCCAAGAATACGAACGTTGACATGATATCCAGGGACAGCGGCCATGACAGGAACCGTCATCCCGTCAATGGTTTGATTTTCGCCTATCGGGGAATACACGGTCCCATTTCCAAACAAGATATCCATCACGATATCATATCCGTTTATGCTTGCGGACAAGGGGATTTTCCCATTTTGAAGCGGAATACCTATGGATGTAAACGTGCTTTCGGCCTCTGCCTTGCTTGTAAATTTTAAAAATAAATCTGTATATATCATGGTGTTGTGATCCTTTGTAATTCTGGGTTAGAGATACGGTGCGGATAATACCGCGCCTCTTTGATATAAGCGACGCATCCGCCGGGGGCATCTGCGACCAGTAATTCAGCAACATTAGGGACGGTGCTGGATGTGTCATCTGCACCCAGTAATGTGCCCTCGTCTGCAGCCCGCGCGCTGTTGGTGCGCCAGGCATTGGCGAACTTTGCTGTATCAATATATGATGCCGATTTTGAGGATGAGAAACCATATTGTCCTGATGAAGATACATGCG